>CAZIIZ010000007.1:12224-19082 GCA_964539225.1 uncultured Hyphomicrobiales bacterium
GAGGAGCAATTGCCTCCGATGCCTGAAGAACTAAAGTCATTCCCTAATCCAATTGGCTCTAATCGTAGCGGCAGATTACAATTGGGCAATACTTACGGTGAAAGTTTAGAAGGAGTATATTTGTATGATAATCGTGGAAATAATATTTCTCCATATATTTCATACGATATTACTTCCGATGGCGAAATAAATTTCAAATTAGCTCCTGAATTAGCAAGCGGGACTTATATGATAACTGTAGTGTTCGGTATGAACCGAGTGCAATATTGTAAGATAATAGTTGAGTAATAATTACAATTTTTCTTCATCCGGCGTTTGTCGGATGAAGAAAAATAATTTATATAGCAGAAAATATATGTCGTTAATAGTGATGTCGGTGTATATTTTGTTCTATAAAAAAAACATTAATTGAAGAATTGAAATAATTATTAAATAAAGCTTATGAAAAAGAAATACTTTGTTATATTGTTATTCGCATTGTTTTATTGCATTGCTACTCCTGAGGCATATTCTGTCGAAAATACGGATTTTCAAATGTATAATTATCGGATGCCCTGTGCTCCACAGACCTTATCGATAGATGATATTATGAATTCCGATATTTATACTCAAAAGAAGTTAAATGTAAAATCAAATTATACTTCACCCAATTGTTTGATGAAAGAACGTTGGGATGGTAAATTTAGCCTGAAATTAAGTACGGGCGAAAGATATGAATATGGATATGGATTGGAAAATGCTATCCAAAGTTATAAGATTATTTTTAAAGTATCTGTTGAGAAGACTGCCGGTAATGAGGAGAGTATTCCAGTCGCAAATAATATTGAATTGAGTATGCGTATGGGAGATAGAAACGATAAGGACAATGAATTAAAAGTGGCTGAACTTATTTCACCTGACAATCTTGATTTATTTTATGAAAATAACAATTTAATTGATAACTTGCACATCAGTAATATATCTTTAGAGAGTATGATAATCAATGGAGACCATTATGATATCCCGGATCCAAATAATTCCGAGCGTAAAATAATTAATTGGGATTTGAATTGCGGGCAACATTGTCTTAATCGCTCTCCGGAACTTAGTGCGTTTGTTCGTTCAATCCAAATGGATTTCAATTATGATGCTAAATTAAAGATATTACCTTTTAATCAAAATGATATTAGTACACCCCTTATTTATGTAAAATATTATTCTTATACAACTTCATCTAATAGATATTCCTATTACGATTCTGATCCATTATCTCAAGGTAATATGATTCAGCCAATTCGTTTTGAATGGGAATCGATTGATGAATGTGCCGGAAGCAAAATACCATATTATCATATTCAAATACTAAGATTAGAAAATACTAATGTTGAAGTACCAACTGTTGCTCGCACAAAAGCAAAAATAGATTGGTCGAAAGCATTAAATTTATATACAAGTAATGGACAAAAATATATAGATCTTCGATTGACCGAAGGAAGTGGAATATATTTATGGCGTGTTCGCCCGGTTGGTAATTATTATCCAGGAGATATGGCTAATGATTTAAATTATGGTAAATGGAATTCAATAAAACTATATGAACAAAATCCCCCGGTTGATATTGGCATCGTTTCGTATCCATATCTGAATACAACTGATACTTATGATTCTGATGATGATTCAAGACGTAAGGCTATCGTGTATTATAAGCAATGGCCCAGTTATTCTAATTGGCCCAATGGCAGAAATTTAGTTGATAAAACGAATTGGATGAGTTCTAAAATCATTACTGAGGATGAGAATAACGGTACTAAAATATCTGAAAATATTACCTACTATGATGATTTAATGCGTCCACGCCAGTCTCAAAGTATAAACAATACGGATAACGTCTCATTAGTCTCTCAAATGTATTATGATTATGTAGGCAGAAATGTTCTTACTACCCTTGCATTCCCTAAAAAAGAGACAGATTTATCCGGTGACTTTGGTTTAAATTTTAATTATTTGCCTGACCAGCATTCCGGTTTGTATTATAAAAATGATATTATTAATACTACAGCTCCTACTAATGGAGAATATAATGATTTTTTGTATTCAAATACAAGTATCTCGGATAATGACTATAAAAGCTCTGGCGGAGATTTGAATGAGTTTTATGATGGTAATGACGTGTTGGGAGCAAATATAACCAAAAAGGATGTCATTCCTAGTGCCGAAGGTTTTCCATTTGTGCGAACAAAATATGCCGAAGATGGTACTGGTAGTGTCGTGGCTCAAGGAAATGTGGGTGAAACATTCTCACATTTTGATAATTCGTCTGATGATCATACGACTCGAGTATCATATACTTCTGTTGCAGATGAAGAAATAGTACCGTTGTTCGGTAATGAAACTCCGGCGGCCAATACTGTAAAAAAAATAATTACTACTGATCCTAATAATGTGCAGTCCGTCAGTTATGTAAATAAAGAAGGGCAAGTAATTGCTACAGCTGTCGTCCCAACTTCATCCAGCTTAGAGGGCTTAGGTGAGGATTATAAAACTCCAAATATGTTTATTTATAACGTTTACGGATATAGTTCTTATGGTAAACCTTACACTTATTTGGCAAGCAAGGATATTGATATTCGAAATAGCAGTTCTTCAAGACCGGATGTTACAATTAATTACTCATTAGCATTATCAGATGAACCGATTCGTATTGCTGATTTATGTGATGGCATGCTCGATGAGACTACTAATAAATTAGAACTTGAAGTAAAAAGTAAGGTTACTTTGGCTCAAAATGGCACTTCTATAATGCCGTATGAAAATGAATTTACTACTCTCCCTGTTCCTTTAAATTCTTCTACAGTTTCTTCTGTATCGGAGGGACAATATACAGCATCTCGTGTATTGACAATTACAAATGTTGATCAATTGAGAACAGCTTTAATCTCAAATATTCAGACTAAATTCAAAAATTCTAATGCGTATAAAGCAATATATGATAATCTTTCAAATGATAAAATAATTCAAACTATTGATTGTTATTTGCGTGCTTGGAGGCAGGATAACGATGTTGAGGATTATACACTTGAAAAAATTTACCATTAGCTCGGACATCATTCTTGGACACCTTCCAAAGATGGTAGATGGTACGAATATAATGGGACGGGTAAAGAATGTTTTAATATAAAAATACCTGTCTTTAGTTGCGGATTGACAATATACAATGACCCAAAATGTGAAAATGATTACGAACGATATTTGCAACAACAGGTATATAATAAATATAACGGGAAAAAAATACAATATGGTTTAAATCCTACGACAACAATGGATGTCCCTGTATTAAATCCTGAAACGGATATAGAAGGTATTTGGGTTAAAAGTGCATATAAACATTTTTTCAGATATAACTTAAGTGATAAGCAATATGAAACAACTTTTGCGCAACCGAATGATTTTGATGCTTTAATAGGTCGAATGAAATCGTCCGGTTATCCGGAATATACTCCTGAAAATTTATCAAAAGCGTGGATAGCTACAGTTCAAGAATATATTGAATCAGAAATTCAACTTGTTCCCGATGAAACCGATCTTTACAGAATTAATCAGAATTTTGATTTATTAGAAGCATTCTTAAAAAATACAGGGAAGAAATTAATAGGAATATCCAAAGATCCTGCTCAATATATTGATTATGCTTATGAATATTTTCAATATGATTATGCTACTTATCCAATAGGACATTGTAATAATATGTTGAATTCTAGTGGTTCATTAGCGTATGGAACTTGGGATGAATTATATGAGTGTGTTCATAGTTCCGCAGATAACCCAAGATCAATAACTGATGAGATAGGTGCAATAATAGCTGCCGATGACCCAGCTACCGATCCGGAAATTCCCATCGCATTAAGAGGTATTGTCGGCGATTGTGCAAAACTTAACCCAACTACTGGTGGGTTGGATTATGGTGAAGACTGCATGGCTAAAATTATAGCACTGCTTAATGAGAACTGCCATAAAAGGTGTGCCAATATAAATTTTGAGGAAAGAATTATTAACTTTTTCTCTTCAATTGGAATGCTAGCTTATGGTGCTAAATATTATAAAGATCCAACCGGTACAGTAACGGAAATTTATTGGGATGCTGCTACCGGTCTTGCTTACTCTGACGCAGCTAAAACTAAACAACTAAGTGTACCGTTAAATGAGATTGTAGGACAACTATATGTTACAACTATGGTTAATCAGTTTAAACATAAATGTTATACTGATTGTCAAATCGTTCCCCCTATAGATTATACAAATATTGCTGCGAATACAACACTTCAAAAACAATTACACTCTAATTATGTCGCTTCTACTTATGATTATATATTCAAGTTATGTGCAAATCAAAACTTTTATCCTTATAATTACTCACAACAATATGTTGATAATAATGCTGAATTGTGCAAATCGGATGAAGGACATCCAGCTCAGAGTATCTTATTCGATAGAGATTACGGTATCCCTGCTAATCCTGAAACTCCTTGTTATTCTATGGACACAACTCACTGGGACTTTTGTTGGATATTACCAAATTGTAAGGAGGGTGGTAATGTCGTTGATAATCGAATTGTAGATTGTAACGAATCATCCCTAGAATTGATTCGAAAATCAATCATTGACCAAATGAATGCTATATATAATAACTTAATTACTGACGCACAATTAGCTTTAGAAGCTAGGTTAAAAGATATAGAAAATAATCCAAGTAAATATTTTACGGAAGAATTTACTGTCCAAGTTTCAAATGTAGGATATAAGCATTTTACTCTGTATTATTACGATAGAGCCGGAAATCTTGTTAAAACTGTTCCGCCAAATGGTGTGAAGGCTTGTACAACTATAACCCCTGATATGCGTAGTACATATCACCCTAATCATAATTATATTACTACAAATAAGTATAATTCCTTAGGACAAATTACTGCTACCAAAGCTCCTGAAGATGAAGCCGAAACAATTAATATATATGATTCAAAAAATAGATTGGTTCTTTCGCAAAATAAACAACAGCAATACGATAAGAAAGCAACTTATATCAAGTACGATAAAAAGAATCGAACTGCTGAAGTGGGGGAAGTAAAACTTAATTGTGATGCACGATATAGTAGTTTGGATGCATGGTTAAAACTTATGGAAAATGATATAACTCAACCGAGTAATTGTAGAACGGAATATACTGAATTTGTATATAGTAAAGAATTTGGAATGACTACCGTACCGCCATATAGTCGTGAAACACAAAACAATATTATTAACAAATTAAGCTATTCCGTTAGACATAATCCAAAGGATGGAATTACAGAAATAAATGATGTTGATTTGGATGCTTATAACGTCTATGATATATATAGTTACGACATATATGGAAATATCGAATGGGTAATCAAAAGACTGCCAAATATCGGCAGAACTTCGGAAAAAGATGACATCTATTCTAAACTCCGATATGAATATGCAATGATAAGCGGTAATATTAACTTGGTAGCTTATAATGAGGGAAGACCGGATCAGTATTATCAAAAATTTGAATACGACCAAGATAATAGATTGACAAAAGTATATACTTCGAGAGATAAAGAAATATGGGAGCAGGACGCTCAATATGAATTCTATCTGACCGGATCACTAAAAAATAAAGTAATTGGACAAGATGCGATTACTCAAAATAATTATTACTATACTCCGCAAGGGTGGCTGAAGGGTATTAATTCTGATGATGTTGTTACTAATACCGGAGATGGAGAATTAGTAAGAGGAGCAAAATTAGCCAAAGCTCCATTCGGATTTTCACTCGGATATTTTGGTGGGGATTTTACTCTTGACTATCCTTCATCTTTGTTCTCAACTTCTAGAACGAATCCTCTGTTTAATGGAGTAGCTAAGGAAAGTAAATCTGCTTATAGCGATAAGATACATGGACTACTTAGCACTCTATCTCCTATTAATGAATATAGTTCATATTCTTATGATTTATTGTATAAGCTTAAAAAAGAAAATATATCTAATGGATATAATTCTACATATTTATATGATCCTAATGGAAATATGGCATCAATTAATAGATCTAATAATACATCAAATATGCAACTGTTGGATAATATATTTGATGTTGCTGATCCACTAAAAGAAACCAATAAACTTAAACAAAGTAAATTCTATGATATTCGGATTGCGACTGAAATATCGCCATCAACGCCAATTACCTATACCAAAGATTACGATTATGATAATATTGGTAATCTGATAAGTACTATTAAATCAACTCCTACTAATACTGGTGGTGATAATATATTAGATGTAGAATGGACTTATGATGGCAAAGTTCGTAGAACTGTATCGACAATCGAAGTCATACCGGAAGTTTGCTCTAAACTGAATGAAACTGTTCGTGTAGATATGTATAATATATATGATGCAGCAGGAAATAAAGTAGTTACATATCATGATCTTGTAAGTTTTCAAAACACCGGTGGATTTAAAAATGGAATGGAAGATTGTGATGATTGTAGCCAAGCTCTAAATTTAGGTACGCATTATTACGTCTATGATATGAGTAACGCAAATGTTGCCATATACAGAACTGTATGTCCTGCATCTGATCCTAAATTAGATCCAAATCCGTATCCAAATAATATTGTAGTCGATAGATGGATAATATACGGTTTAGAGGGAAGAATAGGCTCGCAATTGCCTCCTTATACTAATCTGAGCGATAGAAAGCTATTCTATAATAATGAACCACTTCCTCCAACTCCTTCTCAGCCATTTAAAAGGCTGTTAGACTGCAAAGAATACGAACTGACCGACCATCTCGGCAATCTTCGAGTGCTAATATCG
>CAZIIZ010000008.1:0-15707 GCA_964539225.1 uncultured Hyphomicrobiales bacterium
ATCTCAAAGACTTAGATTAGCTACGCTGAACCCTAAGAAGGGTTTCCTGCATCCATTCGAAGACTCGTTCCGCAGGAATGACAAATCAGTAGCAATATTAAAGATGTGTACAATGGTTAGCTTCGGAGTTGGGGGATGTAGGCGAAGTTCATTCAGTTACTAACGGAGTAAAGATATATTTTCTTATACAGCGTAGCTGTTATACGTTAGTAACAATATAAACCTTACCCAGTCCTGCAATTCCACAGGAGTAGAACTCTTCTCAAAATCAAAAGATGTGTATAATGTATTAGCAGAATAAAGAATCCAAGCAACTGTTAGCTCGATAAAGAATTGCAAGACAAAATAATTCTTGTTAAATTAAAATAATTAATATAATTTTGTGATTGGAATATAATTTATTTAAAATTACAATTAATAGAGAATTAGGGTGATTATTATGTTGAACTTTAGCAAGTTTAAGTCTTTGATTATTATCGGATTATTTGTTTTTTCGTTTACCAGTGCTTTCTCATATCCATTTGTAAATCTTCCAATTTCTGAAGGAAACAGAATTGAAGATCAAGTCTCAACAAATTTAAGTTTACCGAACGCGAAATTAGCTTTCATCTACACTTCGCCGTATATTAGTTTGTCAGGATTAGGTCAATATACCTTTCAATTAGAAGATTCGGATACGGTAAAGGCTTCATTTTGGATACAATCGTATTTAGGTAGTTCGGATGCCGTTAAATCAATTACCTTTTATGAATTAAAAACCGGAGGTTTAAAGGTAATGGTTTGGACTATTCCGATGATTGAGCCTATAGTCGGACTAAAATTCTCAAAGGATAAACCTTTAACGGTAACGGACTCAATTTATAAAGTATTTATTACAAATGCCAAAGCTAAAAGCAAAATATTTGAAAAGATTAATAACATTCAAGATGCTACTATACAAACTTATGCTACCGGTGCCGGTTTTGCCGATACTATAGATTTCCGAGGCACAATTGTCAAAGGCATTGACAAAAGTAGGGCTATATGTTTTATTACTTTTATCGATATCGAAACTAATGAATTACAGTTCTGCTATGCTTATACTGATAAACCTGACGAAATTTATACCGATGGCACAAATAGCATCAAGGAATCAATAATCAGTAAAACTGAAATTTATCCTAATCCAGCAGCAAACATATTTACTCTGTCGGGAGAACTAACTGAAACAGTTAATGAACTAACTATCAGCATTTGCGATTTGAATGGCAACTTAATTAAGCAAATATGCAAAACCAAATATTCATCGGGTAAATTCAATTATTCAATCAATACTAATGATCTATTGCCGGGCTATTATAATGTAGTAATTAAAGCTGATGATAAAATTCAAACAGAAAAATTGATTATCAGTAAGTAAATATTTCGCTAATTACCAAAATTTGTACGTTTTAAAATTTAGATTGAGATTGAATTGAATAATTTCAGCAATTCAATAAATATAATTTAGAAAGTACGATTATTTATTATAAATTATCTCTTGATATTATAGTATGAAATTTTTACAACTAATTTGAGAATTGTGGGATTATGGGAAATTACAAGGAGCAACTAATCGACGAGCTTTCTCAGAAATATGACAAAGAGAAGGTCGTGAATGAAGCATCGAAATACGATAAATACTTCTCTATAATAGAAAATAAAACTATAGAGCGAATTGTTCTGTTAGTATCGTATGTTGCATTTTTACTATCATTCAAATATGAATTAATTGTCTTTGGTGATAATGTATTGAGAGTTCTTCCGCTTATGTTATTTGCTATGGAATTAACAGATAAAGTAATCAATGATAAAATTCTAAAGAATAAATATTGGTTTGCAGCAATTTTGCTTCTAAGCATTATTAATTTGAAAATATTGCAGATACTGAATATAAATCAAATAGTAGGATTCGGTATAGTTTCTCAAATCATTTTCAAAAAGAGTGCTTTGAGAAAAAGAGTAAAGTAGTGGATAATTGTGTATCTATAAACTCAATCTCCTTTATCTTCAAATTATAGATAAGGGAGATTATAGTATAAAAACTGTAATTAATTATTAAACACGCTAATTATCTTGAATATATTCCTTAATTTTGCAGTTTGAATTATCAATAAGTTAAGAAATAATGGAACTGACTGAAGAGCAATTAGCGATAATCAATTCGCAGGGAAATATCAAAATTAATGCCGTCGCCGGATCCGGCAAGACTACTACGGTAATCGAATATGCCAAATCTCGCCCCGCAAATAGCCGAATCCTTTACCTCGTGTTCAATAAATCCGCAAAAATGGAAGCTGAGAAAAAGTTCGCCGAGCGTGGAGTGCGGAATGTACGAATTGAAACGGCTCACTCGCTTGCGTTTCATTATATAGTAAAAGGTTCGAAGTTTAAAGTGTCCGGCAGTGGATATAAATCTTACGATGTAGCCGAAGCTCTCAGTCTGCCGAAAAGCAAAGATAAATTATTCGAATATATAATTAGCTCGCATATACTGAAATTGATAAGCTACTATTGCAATAGTGCCGCTATGAAGTTAGTCGATGTGGATTATTTAGCGACAATCACCGACCCCAAAGCTCACGAATTCGTTCATTCGCATTACAAAACAATCGAAACTCAAGCCCGCAATTTCCTTGCAAAAATGTACCGCAGTCAAATTGAAATCACACACGATTTTTATCTGAAATTATTCCAATTGTCGCAGCCGGAATTGGGCTATGATTATATTCTATTCGATGAGGGACAAGATGCCTCGGGAGCTATGCTCGACGTGTTTATGCGTCAGCAAGGCACTAAGGTGATTGTTGGCGATACTCATCAGCAGATTTACAGTTGGCGGTATGCAGTTAATTCATTGGAGCAAGTTGATTTTAAAACGTATTTTCTGTCATCGAGTTTCCGCTTCGACCAAAATATAGCCGATTTGGCTATGAGAGTGTTGGGGATGAAGGATTATATCGGTCAAGATATTGATTTCAGTATTATTGGCAAGGGCAAATCTAAAGCTACCAAAAAGAAAGCGGTTCTGGCTCGCTCAAATCTTGCATTGCTACTGAAAGCTATTGAATTCGTAACCGAGAAGAAGAGTTTTAAGAAAATTTACTTCGAGGGAAATATTAATTCATATACTTATGCAGATGAAGGCACTTCGCTATACGATGTGCTGTATTTGCATTCAAACAGGAAATTCCTGATCAAGGATAAGCTCCTGCAAAAAATGAAAGATACCGACGACTTGACTAAGTATGTTGAAAATACA
Source organism: uncultured Hyphomicrobiales bacterium (assembly GCA_964539225.1). Classification (GTDB taxonomy): domain Bacteria; phylum Bacteroidota; class Ignavibacteria; order Kapaibacteriales; family UBA2268; genus CALLXS01. Next base: position 3,281 of record CAZIIZ010000008.1, read on the forward strand.
GACGATAAGCAGTTGGGTATGATGCTGAAAATTGTTAAACAGTATGGAAATAAAATTCCGGGAATTATTAACGAAATCAAAAGTAAACACGTTGGCAGCGATGAACGAGATAAAGCCGAAATGATATTTTCGACTGTGCATAAATCTAAAGGTTTGGAATACGACGTAGTGCAATTGACTGAAGATTTTATCAGTGAAAAGGAATTGGAACTAAAGCCGTCCGATGAAATAGATGCAGCCAAAACCAATGAGGAAATTAATCTACTGTATGTGGCGATTACTCGTGCGAAGCATAGAATATTCATACCGCAGAAGCTGATGCCGCAGAATATTATGAGTTCAAAAAACATTATTTGCTTGGACGACGAACCTAAAAAAGATGATAAATCTAAACAGGAAGCCTATAATATATTCAATGAAGACGAAATACTTAAAAAAATTAACAAACCGGCTACTCGAAAAAAGAATAATACTTACGAAGCCGATACATCTAAAAACTCCGGCAAACCTTGGACTGAAGATTTAGATACGGAATTGACATTTATGTACAACGATAATGCTACAATTGATGAACTGTCCGACCATTTCGGACGCTCAATCCGCTCGATTGAAGCTCGATTGCAACGATTAGGCATGGTGATAGAGTATTTGGATTAGTTGCGTATATACTCGGGATTTAATGTTAATCATGGAATAAGAACCGATATGTAGAATTGGGTATTCTAATAAATATTTACTATTTTGCAGATAATAAAATTTGATAATAGAAGATATAATACTAAACAACTGGATAAAAATAAATGAAAAATTATTTTGAAGCGAGTGAGTATAAAAAAGTGATATTTTATATTTGTATTTTTCTTTTTATTGCTATGATTCTGACCAGATTTCAAAAAGACAATATGATAGAAAAAAGATTAAACTATTATAAAACAAATTATCGCGGGCGTATTACTTTTGTAGAGGGAGTCTCTAGAGGTCAAACAGAAATCGCTTTAAACAGTGCGAGAAAGAAGCTTGTTATATATTTAGGAATTGATTCAAGCTTGTTTAACGGTAAAGAATACTTCTATCAATTAGCTCAAGTTGGCGATTCAATTTCAAAGCCTGCTTATTCTGACACTATTTATTTGTACAGAAAAGATACTGTAATGAGTATATATTTTAATAAAGACTTGAATTAGTGCGAGTTATCCATTCTTCCAGCCTTGGCAAAATCCATACTCGGCATTTGATGGCAATCCTAAACTCATCCGATGACTTCTAAACATCGGATGAATATCTGTCGGATTGCCATTAAGGATGGAAGAATAATTTTGTCAGATTTCCTACATCTGGCAGATATAGGAAATCTGAGCGTAATTTATCAGAATCGGGATAGCTTATTACTAACGTTCAACTACTACGTAGTTGTAAAATATATCTTTATAGCGTAGCTGTTAAACGTTAGTAATAAGAAGTAGCAAGATGTCCTACACTTGCCAAGTGTGGCACATGTAAACTTTTCATTCATCCGATGACTGGCAGTCATCGGATGAATATCTGTCGGATTGCCATTAAGGATGGAAGAATAATTTTGTCAGATTTCCTACATCTGGCAGATATAGGAAATCTGAGCGTAATTTATCAGAATCGGGATAGCTTATTACTAACGTTCAACTACTACGTAGTAGATAAGATAATATCTTTACAGCGTAGCTGTTAAACGTTAGTAATAAGAAGTAGCAAGATGTCCAACACTTCGTAAGTGCTGGACATCTATACTCCTTGTACCGGAGCAATGAATATTTAAAATAAATATCGATAAAAACAAAAAAAAGCTAAAGTTATTAAATTTTTTGCCGATTAATAATATTTGGATAGCTATGTAAATGCAGGAAGCAGTTTTGGAAGTCGATAAAATTTCAAAAATATGCTTAATATTACTGACAATATTGACGGAGTTTACTCCTATATTCCCCAAATAAAAAATTTAGAGGAAAGGAATGAGTATGCTAATCCAGAAGATGAAAAAAGTAATATTGAGAAATATGCACCTTATTATCAAGATAAATTATCCATTTCAGACGAATATTACGAAAGGTTAGATAACGAAAAAGCGAATGCTGCTGCTAGCGATACGGATAAGACTGATAAAACAGATAAAACGGATAAATCCACTGATAATAAGCAGAAAAGTTCAATCGATACGAGCGAAGAATCTAAATCTAACGATAAAGTTGTAATTAAAGCATTAGAGAAACGCGATCGAGATGTACGAACTCACGAGCAAGCTCATAAGGCTGTTGGTGGCGGATTGGTAAAAGGTACGGCATCGTATAATTATACTATTGGACCGGACGGGAAACAGTATGCAATCGGTGGTGAAGTAAAAATTGATATGGCACCGGTGGATAAAGATCCTCAGGCAACAATAAAAAAAATGGAACAGGTTAAAAAAGCTGCTTTGGCCCCAGCTGATCCTTCGTCTCAAGATTTAAGTGTGGCTAGCGTTGCAGGAAAAATTGAGACACAAGCAAGGCAAGAATTAGCTAAAAAATAACACCACCAGCAAACCGAATTCAGAAGCTAATCTGCAAAGTTCCGATAAGAAAACAATCATAATGATTCTATAAAAATATCAAATGCTTCTATAGGCGTGAATATCATCCTGAAAATATATTATATGGTTATTCAGTATAAGCACAATTAGGTATTTCGATTCTAACCTCAGTACCAACATTTACTTCGCTGTCTATAGTGATTTCGCCTTCGTGCATATTCACAATTTCGTAACACAATATTAATCCTAAACCACTACCAACTTCTTTGTTAGTCCCATCAGTCGAAAAGATTTTATCGAGCAGAAATATTCTTGATAAATTTTCTTTAGAAATACCGATTCCTCTGTCAATAATTCGTATGGATAATCCTTTATCTTTGTCTATATTGCAGGAAATACGAATCAATTCTCCGTTTTTGGTAAATTTGATGGCATTTGCGATTAAATTATGGAATAATTCCTGGATTAAATTACGGTCAGCATTGATTTCAGTACAATTACCATTTAACTCTACACTAACCCGAATCTGTTTATGCTCAATATTTAATTTCAGAGTGTTAAGGACTTCTTCTAATAAATTTGACAATACAAATCGAGAAGGTTTGAATTCAATTTTGCCACGTCTTAATTTACCCCATTGCAAGATATTGGTTAGGAATTTGAATTGATTGTGCAGTCCTTCGTCCAATAATTCAAAATATTCTTTGATTTCATTTTTATCGAGTTTGTCGAAATTATCGTTAATTATCTGCGATACTCCGAGTAATCCGTGGAAAGGACTTCGCAAATCGTGGGAAATAACTGACAGGAATTTTTCTTTTTCTTCGTTGGATCGTATTAATTTTTGATTTAGATTAGCTAAATTTTCTCTGTGGAATTTTAATTCCAATTGATTTATCACCCTGAGAATCAATTCTTGAGGAATAAATGGTTTGATAATATAATCCACACCGCCAATCTCAAAAGCAGTTTCTATAGCTTCTAATTCTGTCTTAGCAGTTAAAAATATTATTGGAATATCCTTAGTAATTGGGTCTGATTTCAGTATTCTGCACGTATCGAATCCGTCCATTTCCGGCATCGCTACATCCAACAGTATTAAATCGGGTAACTTATTTCTGGCAACGCTAATCGCCTGCTTTCCGCTTGACACCATCGAAACGTGAAATCCAGTCTCGCTCAGAATAGTCCCTAGCAGTTGCAGATTTTGCGGCATATCGTCCACTAATAGCAGCTTCGATTTAAGTATTAAACTCTCACGTAATTGTAAGTTTGGCATAATCATTATTAAAAATAAGTATATAATTAACTATCACCACTATAAACTAAAATGTAGGGAATTTATTGTAGTAATCGCAGAAATATTTCACTAAATAATTGTAGAAAATATAAATTTGTTAATATTTTACGATTTCAATCATTTGATACTTGTTTTACGCAGTTAACTTCCCCACCACCATGCTAAAAGAGTAGGGTGTATGTCGATATTCTATGTTACTAACGTTTAACAGCTATGCTGTATAAGATTTTCACTTCTTTCATTTTACTCCGTAGGAGTTAAACGTTAGTAACTGAATGAACTTCGCCTACTTCCCCCAACTCCCTAACCATTATACACATCTCTGGTAATATCGATGAGTACTGTCATTCCGGTTTTGTGAGTCTTCGAGCAAATACCGGAATCTGTAATCTTAGAATTTAATGAGTTGTTGTAAGTTCACTTGTATTATCAAGCATTTAGATTCCTGCATGCACTCGAAGACTCGTTTGCAGGAATGACACCCCTAAAAGATATGTATAATGGTTAGCAACTCGGTATGAGTTGAACATATTATATTTTTTATACTTGACATTAAAAACCATACTTAGAGCTTTACATACATATTACGTGAAATTGTAAAATTTCGGGATTAATAATATTACAGAAATTATAGATTATCTACGCTAAAATGACAACTTTAAACGATGCGTATAATGGTCAGTTAAAATACCGTAGATTACATCAATTCTAGAAATTATGGTATCTAAATATTCAAATATTTAGTTTATTAGCAAGCATAAAATATATTTAATTGAGATTGAAATAGGCGGGAATAATTAATATTTATAGTGAACCATTGCTATCGAGTATAATTTCTCAAAATAATATCAACAAACTAAAAAATATATCTTAAAAGTATGTAAGTTTCTTCAATATTTAGCCTATTAATACGTTAGAATGTTCTTAAACGAGTAGTTGTTGTTTTAGAATTTATTTCAATCCGAAAGGTGTGATTAAAGTGAAAATCTTATTGGTAGATGACGAAAAACTAAGCAGAAATATGATGGCTAAGTACATTAAGGGATTGCTCGGTTATGAAGTTGTACAGTGCGAAGATGGTAGGGAAGCATTGGAAATATTTAGGAATGATCATTTCGATTTGGTAATTTCTGATATTAAAATGCCTACTGTTAATGGTCTTGAAGTATTAAGAGAAATCAAGCAAATGCCTCAAGGGGCTGATTGTGCTGTAATTTTAATTACCGGATTTGCCGAAGTTGATACTGCCGTCGAAGCTCTACGAGCCGGGGCTTATGATTATCTATATAAGCCGGTTGATGTAAATAAATTAGCTGAAATCATTTATAAACGAGTAACTGAGTTAGAGGAAGCTGAGAAGAACAAAACTAGTTTGGAAGTAACCGATAGCAATGATACTGAGAAAGACCAACTCGAACCGAGATTTAGGAGTAGTTTATTAGAGAATGGTGCGTATTTTAATCTACCTTACGGCGAAAAAATTGGAATATTCTCGCGTAAGATGAAGGACATTGTAAATATGTCTATGATTTTGCATAAAGATCGTTCCGTGCCGGTATTGATAGAAGGCGAAAGCGGAACCGGAAAAGAAGTAATTGCTAAGATGGTGCATTATGGTACCGATTTGGAAACTCAAAGTCCGCTTGTTTCAATTAACTGTTCTGCTATTTCTGCCAGCTTATTCGAGAGTGAATTGTTCGGATACGAAGGACATACTTTCACCGGTGCAAAAGATTCCGGTATGGTCGGTAAATTAGAATTAGCGAATAATGGAACAATTTTTTTAGATGAAATTGGCGATATGCCTTTAGAAATGCAGCCGAAATTGCTTCGTGTGCTTCAAGATAAACAATTATTTAAGATCGGTGCTAATAAGCCAATACATTTGGACATTAGGGTGATTGCCGCTACGAATAGAGATTTGGAGAAAATGGTAGCCGAAGGGAAATTCCGTGGCGATTTATATCATAGATTGAAAATTGGTTGGATTAATCTTCCGCCACTTAGAGAACAAAAATCGAGTATTCCTGCTATAGCCCAAATGTTTCTGATTGATCTTGCTGAAAAGAGAAGCAAACAATTCAGATTTATGAGCAAAGATGCAGTACGAATTCTTACTGATTACGATTGGCCCGGAAATATTCGCGAACTTCGCAATATTATTGAGCGAATTGTGTTGCTGTACGACGAAATTGAATTACGCTCTGAGCATTTGACTCTATTGAGTTCAGATCAAAAATTCGATACTGCGGATGATAAATTTGTATTAGTTCCTGGTTCGTTTAAATTACCTGCCGAAAATTTCAACCTTAGAGAAATTGAACTCGAAGTGGTGAAATTAGCATTGCGGAAATTTAAGAACAATAAAAGTAAAGCCTCGCAATTCTTAGGACTTACTTTGAGTGCATTGAGAAGCCGATTAGACGATATTTACGAATAATAATTTATTTCTACATCATAAGGGACAATTAGAGAATGCAAGATTGGGCTAAGGAAATGCCAATGGCTGTTACTATCACCAATAAAGACGGTATAATCATCTATATGAATGATAAGTCTATTGAGACATTTGAAAAATATGGCGGTGCTAAAATAATTGGTACTGAATTGAACGGTTGGCATAGTGCTAATTCTATTGATATTATTAATTCTATGATTAATGATAAAAAAACAAATTCATATACAATTACCAAAAACGGCGTTAAGAAATTAATTCACCAAACTCCGTATTATGAAAATGGCGAATATGCCGGCTTAGTGGAATTCTCGATAGTGTTGCCGGTCGAAATGCCGCATTTCGACAGAGGTTAATCTCTATGAATAGCAGAAATGCAGATTACGTATCAAGGATCAATAAAGTATTAGATTATATAGATCAACATCTCGCCGAATCTCTCAAATTAGATGATTTGGCGGATGTTGCTAATTTCTCTAAATTTCATTTCCATAGAATATTCAATGCCTTCATCGGCGAAACAGTTTATGATTATATTCAAAGATTAAGAATTGAGAATACTGCTGCTCGACTGCTCACTAATTCCAATAATTCTATTACTGAAATTGCCTACGATGCTGGATTTAGTAGCGTTTCAGTATATTCTCGCTCATTCAAAAAAGTAATGAATTGCACTCCGACTGAATATAGAGATAATAATCCTAACCCTTACAATAAAAATAGCAATAATTGCACACAAGATAGCAATATCAGTATAGACAAAGCTGAACAAATGCCGTATTTTCGTAGTACAGTTAGTTTATCAATTATAAGGAGAGCAGAAATGTTTGAAAAGCAAGATGTGAAAATGGAAGTAAAGCAATTACCGGCAACAACCGTAGCCTATGTACGCTATATTGGACCTTACGCCGGAGATTCTAAACTATTCGAAGGATTATACCAAAAACTATTCGCTTGGGCTGGTCCGCGTCAATTAATCAATTTCCCAGAAACTAAATGCTTATGCGTCTATCACGACGATCCAAGCGTAACCGAGCCAGCGAAACTCAGAACAAGTGTCTGCATTTCCGTGCCGGAAGACACTAAAGTAGATGGCGATATTGGACTGATGACTTTGCAAGGCGGTTCGTACGCAGTATCTAGATTCGAAATTGATAAAACTCAATTCGGCGATGCTTGGAATTCTGCTTGCGGAGCAATCGCTGCTGCGGGATTAGAATTCGACGATGGATTATCATTCGAACTATATCTGAATGACCACAACACGCATCCCGAAAAGAAGTTTATCGTGGATATTTGTGTACCGGTTCGCAAAAGCTGATTTTTGAGGTCAAAAGGAATATTTTGCAAAGCAAGATTCCGATAATTCCTATTAGTATTGAATCGGCAATTGGATATAATTTATTCAATTGCCGATTCTGTTTTTATATCTACTACTATTTGTCTGAACTGTATGATTCTTTAGATTTATCTGCTTGAAGATAAGTAAAAGAAAATCTTTAATCAAACCTTAGAGTAGCGAGGCTGAAGACAGATTTCCTGCATCCACTCGAAGGCTAGTTCCGCATGAATGACAAATCGTAATTAATCTCTAAAAGACATTCCAATTATAATCCTAATATCTTCATAATTTTACCTTTGTATTTGGTTAGAATCGTTTCAAACACTATGAGCAACAATCCTATAAATAAAAAGATTTGATATTTGCTTTCGAATTCCGAAAACTTTTTAGATTCGAATTGACGCTTTTCCATTTTATCAATTTGAGAGAGGAATTGCTGCAAGTCTGGTTCGGTTTGATATGTTCGCACGAATTCACCGCCTCCGGCTATCGCAATATTTCTCAATGCGTCGGCATTCAATTTTGAGATAACAGTTTTGCCTGCATCATCTTTCATATATGAAGTAATCTGACCGTTGTGATAAATTGGAATCGGCGAACCTTCAGGCGAACCCATGCCTATAGTATAAACAACGAATCCTTTTTCTTTTGCTGTTTTAGCAGCATCGACGGCATTTTCCTCGTGATCCTCACCGTCGCTAATTATTAACAGAGCTTTTTTCTGTTTTTCGTCTGTTTTAAATTTATCGGTAGCTATTGTAATAGCCTCACCAAGTGCAGTACCTTGCTCGCTAATAAATTCTGGGTCTATTGTACTCAAAAACATTTTAGCTGCTCCGTAATCGCTTGTAAGCGGAAATAGCACGTTCGCACGCCCTGCAAAGATAATCAAGCCAACCCTATCAGATTCTAATTTATCTAAAAGTCGGACAATTGCCTGCTTGGCTCTCTCCAACCTATTCGGCTTAGTATCTTCGGCAAGCATTGAATAGGAAATATCTAAACCAATTACGATATCAATTCCCTCACGTTTGGCATCTTTTAGTTTTGTACCCGCTCGAGGATTAGCATAGCTGACTACTAACAACATTAATGTTGCCAGAAATAAAGCGAATTTGAAGTAAACCTTAATTTTAGAATAATTCTGCATTAAGTTCTTCATATTAAATTTATTGGCATACTTTCCCAATTTTTTTCGTCTAATTATTCGGCTAATACCAAATAGTAATCCTGCCGCTGGAATAAGCAGTAGCCAATACAAATGTTCTATATATTCAAATTGAGGCATATTCACGTTTCTATAGAAATTATCAAAATTTATAATACAAAATTAAAGTATTAATCCTAATATTTCAAGAATAATATTTTTTTCTACACCAAATATTCGCAAAACTTTATGGATAATCAAAAATACTCCGGCTACTATTTCGTAAATGAAGCGTAAAATAGAAATAAATAAATTGATGATGCAAAGGTAGATTTTCAACCTCAATAATTGAGTAATCCACATTATATGTGTTTTTTTTAGCAAAGCAATATAATTTAACAATATGCAAGCAATAATTAAACATATATGATATTTTTGCAATGATTCTTAATGTTCGAACATGTCTTATTTATAAAGGATTTAGTTTCGATACTTAATATTGACAAGTAGCAATGCTTTGGGAGATAATTTACGAACGATATGCACAATACAAGTAAATCGTTGTTATATAATTGCTTACTAATCCTTGAAAAATATTTTATAATAAGAGTATATCAGTCCGATTATGTAAAGTGTTGCAATTTATACAGTTTGTAAAATGCAAGAAATATATTTCCACAAAAAATATTATTTTTCTTTTGTATTAATAAAAAATTTACAAAATTACAACCCGAAGGAAATGCAATTCGGGATTATTTAGATTTTTACAAGGACTTACATCCATATTATTAAGATTACTTGTACGATTTCAGAGCTAACCACTTTGAATACAGACTAATTAAAACAAAAAGGAGACAAAGCAGTGTCGAACGCAATAATTGCAAATACATTGTTCGCTCAATTCGAAACAACTGAAATGCAAAATCAAGCAAAAGCTTTAGAAAAGCACTATCCTGCATCTAAGGATAAAGTGGCAGAGGCTTATTGGAATAAATGTTTAAATATTATACAAGACAACGTAAGCGATAGCGTATTTAGCACTTGGTTTAAGCCAATTGCAGCTTTAGAATTTAATAACGAGCAGCTTACAGTACGAGTGCCAAGCCAATTTTTCTGTGAATGGATAGAAGGACATTATTACTCATTACTTCAGAAAACAATATTCGAAGTATTGGGCGATTCCGCTAAATTAAAATACTACATTGATGTTACCAATGGCGAATCTAATACTCAGACTATTAAATTGCCGGCGTTTAAGTATCCGCCAGCACCATCTTCTGTGCCTACATTTTCAGCAAGCAAACAATTAAAAAAAGAGCCTGAACCCTTCAAATCCAATTTGAACCCTTGCTATACTTTCGATAACATTATCAATGGCGACAGCAATCAATTAGCTGTTTCCGCTGCTAGTGCTGTAGCGAACAAGCCAGGAGGCACTCGGTTCAATCCATTAGTGATTTATGGTAATACAGGATTGGGCAAAACCCACTTAGCATCAGCAATAGGCAATAGAATTATCACAGCCGATATTTCTAAAAAAGTGTTATATACTAATAGTGAAAATTTCTCTATTGAATTTGTAAACGCTATAAAGAACGATAAAGTTTCTGAATTTAAGAATTATTATCAATCAATTGATGTGTTAATAGTTGATGATATTCAATTTTTAGCATCAAGAACTAAAACTCAAGACAACTTTTTCCATATTTTCAATTCAATGCACCAGTCCGGCAAGCAAATAATTATCGCCAGCGATAAAGCTCCGAAAGATATTAAAAATATTGATGAACGTTTAATCTCACGCTTTCAATGGGGATTGACTGTGGACATCCAAGCTCCGGATTTGGAAATGCGTATGGCTATTTTGTATAAAAAAAGTGAAGACGAAGGAATTGAGTTGCCTTTCGACGTATGCGAATACATAGCTCGCCACGTAACCAGCTCCGTTCGTGAGTTAGAAGGCACATTGATCACATTATTGGCGAAGCATACATTTGACAATAAAGACATTAACTTGAATTTAGCTAAAGAAATAATTGATGGTATAGCAATTATCGAAGACAGACCTTTGACTATTGATTTAATTAAAGAAAGAGTTTCTTCATTTTATAATTTGTCTGTACAGATTATCGAATCGAAGTCTCGCAAACACGAAATTGCATTAGCTCGTCAAATGTCTATATTTTTAGCAAAGCAATTGACTCCATTATCATTGAAAGCAATTGGAGCAGCATTCGGAGGCAGAGATCATTCGACCGTAATGCACTCATGCCAGACGATAGAGAATTATTTGGTCGTTGATAAGAACATCCGTAATTCTTACGAAATTCTAAAGAAGCAATTAGAAAACAGATAGTAAATAGCAAGTCATTCTGAGGTCAAGATAAAAATGAGGTTTTCTTTGAGATCTCAGAATGACTAAAGCACAATTTACAGATTTTCCACAGACCATCAATATTTATTATTACACTTATTATAATTAATTTTGATTATAAGTTTGGAATAATCAAAAACATTTCGTATATTTGTGTTCCGAAACAATGGATATCGCGGGGTGGAGCAATAGGTAGCTCGTCGGGCTCATAACCCGAAGGTTGTAGGTTCAAGTCCTGCCCCCGCTACTAAAAAAAAGGTTTTACTGATTCAGTGAAATCTTTTTTTGCAAATATCAAGCAAAGTCTTACTTCTAATTTACAATTGTAATACTGCTTAATATTTAAATGATTTAACTAAACAATCCATCTTTCGTTCAGAAAGTGGAACAATAATAAAAAAAAACGTAAAGAGAAAAATATTATTTTTTTTTGAGTCGAATATATGCTATATTTGCATCATAAATGTAATATTTAATTTGTAAATTTATAGAAGGTATTAATTGAGATTACCGAATTTATCAAATTCGACCCCAATGGGCAATCGAATGGGCGGAAGACCAAATGACAACAACAATAACAACCGCCAAAGAATTAATGAGCAGATAACTGCCAAAGAAATTAGAGTAGTCGATGATGCTGGCGGACAGCTTGGCATTATGACTCGAGATGCCGCTCTGAAAATTGCCGAAGAGCGCGAGAAGGATTTAGTCGAAATTGCACCACAGGCTAAACCGCCGGTATGCAAAATTATTGATTATGGAAAATATCAATACGAAATCCAAAAACGCGAAAAAACTCAGAAAAAGCAACAGCACAGTCAGCAAATGAAAGAGATCAGATTCAAATGGAGAACTGATACGCACGATTTTAACTTTAAAGTTAGACACGCTCGTACTTTCATTGAAGAAGGTAGCAAAGTAAAAGCATCTGTTATGTTCAGAGGCAGGGAAATTACTCACCAAGACATCGGCAGAGAATTACTCGAAAGATTTATCGAAGCTGTTACTGATATAGCTAAAGTTGCGATACGTGATTGTATACGTGCAGACGTTACTTTCTTTAATACCTTTAAGAGTTTTGGCTATAACACGTTACCCGAGATCCTATTTGCGATGATGTTTGGCCTGAATGCGTTTGGTAAATCCGCAGACGAAATCCGTAAGATGCCGGAAGGCCCCACTAGGGCTGGTGCGGCTATAGACATTAATAGCAGTGTTACAACCGACACAAAAAAAATTGAAACTCCCGATGAAGTACGCCAAACTA
>CAZIIZ010000009.1:0-15553 GCA_964539225.1 uncultured Hyphomicrobiales bacterium
AGGCGGATACTGGGAAATAATTAAGCAATAATATTAGTATCTGTTTGCTTCAAAATAGGCGTAATTAGCATTCTATAATTTAGATTATGTAAACAAAATACTACAAATATATTTTAAACCTAGCTTTGGGATCGTATTTTCCCAAAGCTAGGTTTTTGTCAAAGTAAACTGAGTCTGCACAAGTAATAATTTGGGGTTCTTCATTCAATTACTTTTTGAATTGATTTTAAAACCAATTCCTTAGTTGCCGATATAATCTTAACTTTATGCTAAACTCAGTTCCAGTATTTGCTATTGAGAGTATATTATTATTGAGTTCAATAATAATATCACCGTCTTGATCAACTATTTTGTTTATATCACGAACATTTTGAATTAGTTCAAAGAAATATATGGCTACTCAATTATCCTAGAATATACATCTACCACTTTATTTCCGAACTCGCCAACTGTGCGAAGAGTTAGTAAAAAATGCCCGAGTAAAGAACACCAATGGATAAATTAATCAGTGATGTCATTCCTAATGATTGATTTTTAAAGTAATTTGAAAAATCTCCCTGAGCAGTTGCTTCTAAGCGTATCGCCAAATCCTTTTTAAGAAACCATTCCGCACCAATAGAGAGATGAAGACCTAATATTAAGCTGTTTCCTTCTATTGATTTTCCTAAGTCATTTTCTTCGGTATTATCAAAACTTATACTCTTTAATCCATTTTTATATGTAATGTCTGTTTCTCTGTATGATATTTTATCCTGATTTTCTAAACCTAAAATTGTAGATGTATAATCTGAATTTTTACTATCTAATACCAAATTAAAATTGGGGCCGCCTCCGATAAACAGATAAAAATTATCAACAACATTGAATCTTGCATAAGCTGATATGTCAAAACTTAAGGCATTAAATTTTGTATTAATTACTGAAGTAGTCATCAAATATGCTGTATCTAATGTTAGTGGATCTCTTACCAAATATTTGGGTGAAGCGGTTAATTTAGCTTGCCTTGTTGAATATGATAGATTTCCACTTATAGCAAAAAGTTTTTTAGAATCCAAATAATAGTTATATAGAAGGCTAATTTTATAATTAGAATTACCTTCTACTTCAAATATATCATTCTTATCGTCATACAAATATTTTGAACTATAAGTATTCAAGTTAAAATTTCCGGATAGAGAGAATTGAGAAAATCCCATTGCTATTCCAATAGAATGTGACGGTTCAGGTAATGGTATAGTTAATTCTTCCTGTTCTGATTGTGCATTCATCCACATACTTGAACTGAAAAGAAAAAATACTATCATTGCAATTATTCTTAACATATTATTCCCGATTATTTAATAACATTTACAAGCCATACATCAATATTTGAATAAGTTGTCATCACTACAACATTGGTTCCGCTGAATAATTCTGTAATTTGGATTGGTATAGTAGATAATCCTTTGTTGTAAATTATTTCATCGGACTCAATCAATATTTTGCCACTAATAATATCAATAATTTTAAGCTTCACCTTCGTATTATCTTTTAAAACATTCACTACTACCTGTAAATCACTATTTGTTCTCCCTATAGGATTGGGGTAAATGTTTTCAATCAATGCTGTCGGTTCTTTGGAATTAAGGAGTAGTTTATTTAGGAAAATTAGACTATCTGCAATATTTTTCCCACTAAAACTTTTGATATAAGGAATCTTATTCGCAACATTATCTAAATCTTTTGAAAATACCAATTCCTTGGAATAGTTATGTTGTGAGAATGAAGTGTCAATACTGAACTCCGTTGTGTCAGATGTCCCTAATAATTGAATTCCTTTAATATAACCAAGTATAACTTTACCATTTGATGCCTCCTTAAAATAACTTAATTCGTCAGGACTTGTTGCTGTCTGATTAAGTGCTTGGTTCTGCTCCGCTTGGGCAGTAAAAAATATTTTACCATATTTTTCAGTACTATCAATATTTACAACATTATGAGACCAGCCGTCTGGAAAGATTGTAGTATCAATTACAAATTCCTTAATCATTACATTCCTTGGATTGAAATTTATTCCCATTCGCATAGATGTAATTCTTGTTCTAGTATCTTTATTGTTAAACATATATATAGTATCAATAAATTCATTGGTTTGTGATGGAGTTGAAGGTTTCGTTCTGGAATTTGATATCTCATAATTAAGAGCCCATGTCGATGTTACACTCATAGGTATCAATGCAGAATCCCTTTGCAAGCCATCAAAATATGTAAAAATCAAGGAATCTCTTTTTAAGCCGACAATAGTAGGTCTTATATCAATATAAAAACTTGTTGTATCGCCAGGATTAAGTGATGACTCCAAATAATCGAACTCTTTGGCAGCATATTTTAAAGATTCTCCATCAGATTGCTCTTTGTTTTGTCTAAGTTGCCACTGAATCTCTTTATTCCATATTTCATCATTTCTAAGGATATAAATTGAATCTAAATTATTTGATTGTAGCAATGTTTTTGATTGTTTGTCGTAGAAGAATCCTTTAGGTAAATTCAACTTTGAAGTACCTGCATTTCTTAAAACAACTTTTACCTTTGCTGTACTATCAATATCTACTTTACCTAAATAAAATAATGAGTCATAAGACTTAACAATATTATCATTACTATCAGACAAATGGAATATCGGTACTGGATAAATAGTATTTTTCAAAGGATAACCATTATTCAATGTGTCGAGAACTCGTATTGCCTGAATCCTGAATCCTTCCGCATTAACCAATGAAGAATTTGTTTGCAAACCTGTTAAATTCCCGGAAATAATACTCATAGAACTATCGTTACTAGCCATAATAGCTGATGATAATGGGTATAAGTGAACCTGCCATAGCAAATACGTGCAATCACTTGAATCTTTTAAAAGCATTGGTGGGCTTTGATTGCTTTGTGCCCAAAGCCCACTAATATTCAAAAGAAAAGCGAATATTATTATTATTATTTTCATTAGAATACTCTTTCCTTGACAAATCATTTTGAACCTATTACTAAACCATTGTTAGGATTAGTCTTCAAAGACTTAATTGAATAATAGAAAGAAATGTTAGACTTGCCTTGTGCTAATTCCTTAATTGTAACTTTACCGTTTTCGATTTTGGCTACAAACAATCCATTGCATTCTCCCTTGGGAGTTAATACAAAAGCGACATCTTTATCATAGTCTAATCCTTTGAATTCTTTTTTTAGCTCTATTTCTACTTTACCGTCAATTAATTTGGCATTCCCTTCCATTTCAATTCTTTCAGATTCCGAATTTAACGCCATGTCTTCGAGTAAAGTCAATCTGTTTCTAAGCGAATCAATTTGATGTTGTTGTTCTTTCATTGCTTCAACTAATAATGCAGTTATTGGTGCATATTCAACAGAATATATACTACCATCATAATGTACTACTTCCGGTAATATTTCCTTTACTTGTTGAGCTATAAATCCAACATGTTTTTTTGAATCATATTTTATCGTATCTTTCCAATTAAAATATACACCATTAAGATTTAACAATTTACCTAATGGTGAATTAATCGGAAATATATTGGTCTTTAGCGTAGAATCTGAAGGATTTAAAATATTTAAAGCACTAACTCTACCCGTTACTTTTATATTTCCTTGAGCATAAAGAGCAAATCCAGAACTATTTCCATTAGCAGCATAAATTGCTCCATAATCATTACTAGTTGTAGCTTCAACTCTTAAAGCACTTCTCGAACCCAAATCACCGGGATGAATATATACATACGAACCAGTAACAACATCCAAGTTCGAATATCTAGTTAATCGAACTGTTTTATCTCCATCATCACCTAATGTAACATCACCTCTAAGATCACTGTGATTACCAATGGTGATACCATCAAATCCATAAATTCTATTTCTAATTCTTATTCCTCCAGTAACATTTAAATCTCCATCAACATCAAGTTTATAATTGGGGTATCTACCAATTCCGACATTCCCACTATTATTACAATATATATCATTTCCACTTCGAGTCCAATAATTTGTCCCTGTTGGTAAACCTGTAACGGTAGCTCTGGAAAAATCAACTGTAGAAGTACCAAAATTTTGATTTCCTGAATAAGTAGCTCCAGCAATGTTTGGATTAATAAAATTCAATGGAGAAGGCCAGGTAACTGAAACACCGGTTAAATTAAGTGAACCAGTAATAGTAGGACTTGGTATTGTTGTTGCAGAAGGAAAATTCGATATTGTTACTGCCGATAAATTTAAAGCACCAGTTATGTTCGGGTTAGGCATATTTGTTCCAGGCAGTAAAGAAAGAGTGCCGGTAAATATTGGATTATTTAAAGTTGGCGATTTAATAATCATCTGCCTACTGCAATTGTCAACTTTTGACAACACGAGGTCGATTCCGGAAGCAATATTCAAGCATCCAAGATTAATAGTAGGAGCATCAATTTTAACACTGTCCCCTTGAAAAGTTATAGTATCGCATTTGAAAGTAGTATTCTTATCCAAGGTAATATCCGTAACCCCATGGAAAAGACTATCTAAATAGGTCGTCTTTTCAGTTGTACTACTTATATTGTTGGTTATAAGATTTCTTATAATAGATGATGAATTGACTGTATTATCTACGGCGATTGTTCCGTCTTGATTGTAAATAATATCACCTTCGTATGTCTTATCGCCTGGATTACCCATATATCTAAAAATCGCAATTGCGAGATTATGCAAGTGAGTTTTATCTGGACCAATACCAAATTGGTCTTTCACATTATCTACTTTTCTTATATTAGTGTTACGTATCTTTTGAGCATTATCAACACTTTCTACTTCAGTATATTGTATCGAATTATTTGGTAAATTTACTGTTCCATCAACACTTACGTTATGCAAGGTAGATTGGTTTGTAACAGCTATATTTGCAAATGTCCCGGTATTACCAACATTCATGTTATTAATCGAAAGCAAACCATAAATTGAAACATCTTTCAAGTATGAATTGCCATCTACATATAGCTGATATGTACCGGGGTCAGTTAAAGTAGGAGACAAAATCATTTGTCCTTTCCCGGTAATTTTACCATCAACATTAAGTTTCCCGGTAACATTCATATCGCCGGTTATCAAGCCGGAATTAAGATTCGCAGTATTACTAACTTTTAGATATTTAGTGTCGGTTGTATCTGAGACTATAACACTTCCTGTTACATTAGTTTTATGCAAATTTGATGTCCCGATTACGCTTATATCTTTATTAAAATTTGCATTTTCTTTTGCATTGAAATTACCGTTAATAACGGTGTTATTTAAACCAGTTCCATTATTCACATATAGGGAATCTAATAAAGTAACCCCAGTAACAGCTAAAGTTCCATTGATTGAAGTATTCTTCAAACTTGAATTCCCACTTACAGCGACTATGTTCAATTTCGTGGAATCTGATACATTAAGTTTCTTCAAATTTGTTATTCCATTTACAGTCAAAGAATCATTCAAAGTCAATGCTCCGGCTAATACGCCATCTTTAAAGTATGTTTTCCCATCAACGTATAAAGAATATGGGTTGTAAACCGAAGGATCAAGTACTAATGGAGAAAGTATCATTTTGCCTTTACCGGTTATTTTGCCGTCAACATTCATACTCCCTGTTACATTAATATTGCCTGTAATTAACCCTGAACCTAACTGAGCACTATCGCTTACAGCTAATTTTGAAGTATAAATTTTATTAGTTACATTCAAGTCTCCATTAACTGTAGTTTTCTTCAAGCTACTGCTGTCCGTTACTTCAAGATATTTAGTTGTGATTTTATTTGTAACATCCAGATCAGAACCTATTTTAGTCTTACCGGTAATTTCGGATGTACCATTAATTTTCGTATCTCTTAGAGTTGACGCACCTGAAACATTAAGAATATTTAGATTAGTAGAATCAGTTACCGTTAATTTCTTGAATTTAGAATTTCCTGCGACATCCAAATCTCCGGAAATATTCAACCCTTCATTCAAACTTGATTTCCCATCTACTGTTAAATTCTTACGAACGTGTACACTATCGGATACATCAAGATTTTTCTCCAATTTAACGTCTTTTGAAAAATTAGAATAGCCTTGAACTATTAAACTATCTTTACTATGAATTGCTTTATTAACTGTTAGATTTCCATCAATTTGGGTATCACCAAATTTGACGGCTTTTAAATTGGTATAACCATCGACAAAAAGATCTCCATGGATGGTAGTATTGCCTTTGAAAACATTCGAATCACCAACCGACATAATGCCACCATGGGTTATTGAAATACCATTTCTAAATGTCGCACTATCCTTTGCATTCAAAACATTAAGATTCGTATTCCCCTCCACATTCAAATCACTTGCAATTTTAACAGAATCCGAAAAAATAACGGGTGAATTTGAATTTGAATTGGTAATCTCCCCTATCACATCAAGATTTTTTAAAGCTGTGATTGTATCAGCTTTCATATTCTTTAAAGTAACTAAATTCGCAGAAAAAGTGTCGAAGGCTGCATCTTTAGATTTAATACTATTAGAGAAATAGCCCTCCTTACCAATAACAGAGTCTTGCGTAACTATTTTTTGATTACCGAAGTCAGGTATTATCTTTTTCCCGTCAATTTTCGCATCCAATGCTACTTTTTGATCGGTTATCGCATAATCACTTATTCTTAGTGTACTGTCAGAAACCTGAGCAATTTTGGCAATTGGGACTGAACCAATATAAACCCGAGGGTTGAATGCTTTACCATTAATCTCGATTTCAGCTGTAACAGCTTGGAATAGAACTTCCAACGAACTTTTATTCTGAGTTTTATATCCTAATGGTATGCTAAAATATCCTTTAACTACTTGCACGCTCCCATCAAACACTGTAGCAACTATAGCATTATTCGCATCATAAAGAGTAACCTTTCCCGGAAGAACACCTTCTACCGGAGCTCCTTTGCTATCAGTTAAAAATCCCTGAAAAAAAGTTGTATCAGGAGTTTGAAAGATTTGTGCCCATCCGCTTGAAACGGAACAAATAAATACTAATATCGCAAAAATTATTATTCTTCTCATAACTAACCTATATAATGTTTTATTTATTTATTTTTCATACATCTGATACAATAACCATTTTGTTTATCATCATCGTTCAATCCGACACTGGTACTGCCGATTTGAAGCGAACGACTAATGGCATTTGAAATACTTGTTGGAGTAGATGTCCAGAAATATGTCTCTGTCTTAGCACCCCAGAAAGAAGCAAACCAACTTCCAGTAATTTTCGCATTAAATCCTGATATTCCACCATCCATTAATTTTGTACCTGGATTTGTTCCGATAAAGTTAATTAATGTATTCCATTCTGTATCTGATGGAATATGCCATCCGAGAGGACAAATTCCGGATGGATCAGTTGACCAATTCATCGCTTCATCCCATAGATACAATCCACCAAGTGAATCATTGGAAGTAACATCATTATAAGCATATTTTTCAACAATACTGTTATTCATTTGAGCTGTTTCTGAACTAATTCCTTGTCCTATTCTTAAATTTTCAATCATCCACTCTTGAGTTCCAAATATTTTAGTCTTATAAATATTGCCATTTTGATCAGTTACTGTTCCGGTACTACTTGTGTCCGGTACATCAATAGCAAAATCTATTCCATCACTTTTCAATTTATTTGCAGTAATAAATAATTTACCCGATGTAACCCCTTGAGGTACTTTTAGTGTAATTAGAGAATTATTCCAATCGGTAATGTTTGAGTTATCTACTTTTTGTGCATTCATTTCTACATAATCACTACCATTAGGATTGTATCCAAAATAATTTCCTTTTATTGTTACATTTTCTCCAACTTGGAAATGAGTTGGAACAATACTTGTAATAACAGGTTTGGCAGCAGGTGCAAGAACTACGAAATACATGTTATTGCTTAAATCTTGGTTCACCTTTACAACTACATCACCTGAAGTTGCTCCAATTGGCACTACCAATTGGATTTTTTTGTCAGACCAAGCGATAGTATTAATTGTCGCATTAGTCCCATTGAAAGTAATGGTATTGTTTCCAGCTGTAGAACCAAAATTCAAACCGTTAATCTCTATAGTATCGCCAACTAAAGCCATTTGTGGTTCTATATAATAAATATATGGAGTTGGAGCCAGTTTTTCGGTTACTTCAAAGTAAGCCGGTTTGCTGCTTCTGCCTTCTACTTTAACAATTATATTATTCGAGCTTACCTCGGCAGGAACGGTAAATTTTATAGACGTTTCAGTCCAATCAGTCGGATTGACATTTATTCTGTTATCACCAAGGAATAGTTGCGAATTGCTTGCGTTATATTCACCGAAACTATTACCACTAATCGTTACTGATTCACCTTCGTAAGTAAAACTCGGAGTTAGGAAATGAACAAATGGATATGGTTTAGTCTCATTTTCATCTACTCGAAGATAAATGGAATTGCTTTCGTCACCAACAGAATTCTTCACTGAAATCATATTTCCATAATTTGATGTTTCAGGAATTTCGAACACTATTTTTTGATTATCATAAGAAATAGGTTCTAAAGGCTCGTAATTAAAATAAATAATAGGTTCAATAGTTGAAATTGGCGCAAAATTTTCTCCTAGTAATTCTATTTGCTGGGCAACTACCCCAGTTGATGCTTGTATTTCTAAATTTTTGCAATCTGATATAGTATTAAAATCTTTTATACATCTGACACATAACTTATCATAAATAGATATTGAATTATTATCTTTTAACAAACCATCAGAAATATTTATTCCATTAGGTTGACTTTTAGAAATATAAATATAATAAGGAACATTTCCATTTTTCTCCGATGTCCAATAATATGCATAATTATTTTCATTTAGTAGGTTATTATTTTTCATCAAACCTCCATATTGATTATTAAAAAAATTATTGGGGTATTTGTTAATGTAGGCTTTTAGTAACTTCCACTCTGACATTGATGGTATATGATAACCATTAGGGCAAATTCCTTGAGCACCTACTTTTGTTGATCCATTCATAGCCTCAGACCAAAGATAATATGAACCAAATTTAGAAGAACTATTTAATGGCATATTTTTCAAAGTCCATCTCTGATTATAAATATAAGAATCATTAGAATTTGATTGTGATTCAAATGAAAAAATTTCTTCCGGATTTCTATAATATTTAATCCCTGATTTATCTTCATCTTTCCTAACTTCAAAATGCAAGTGAGATCCAGTACTTCTTCCATGACCCCAATCTGACTTATAACCACCTGAAAGACCAATAACTGTTCCTTTTGTAATTAGGCTTGATTTTTCAATATAAGATTCAATAAAAGACAAATGTCCATATAATGTAAAATATGTTTGATTGTCAATATTATGTTTAATAGTCACATATTGCCCCCAATTATCTGTAATATTTCCTCTTGTAACTTTAGAGACTATACCATCTTCTACAGAAATAATTTTCTGATAACCTTTTGTTTCTGAAGGATCTTTTGTTCTTATATCTATACCTCCATGAAAATCCTTTCCATATGCAATTGTACGTCCATATTTATATGTGATTTTAAAATTACTACCTCCACAACATTTGCTATTATAATCAATAGGAGCACCTACACTAGTTTTACTTTGAATATCATCATCTTCTTTAACTGTATTCAATTTAATTACTGATCGATTTTTAGGAACTAAACCAAAACTAAAAGTTATTTCATAAAGATTATTAATAGAGTCTTTCCTCAATATTGATAAATTTGGAAATTTAAATATTAATTTATCATTTAATCTTTGTATAAAATCAAGATCAATAATAGAAACAATTTTTTCTTCACCACCTTCAAATAAAACTAAAGCTAAAGCAATGACATCAAATTTTGAAGTATCATATTTTAAACCTTTTGAATCGTATCCTATAAGAAAATCAGAAAATATTGAATCTTGACTTGAAAAAGAAATATTTACAAAATAATTTAATTTTTTAATCAACAAATAATCTTCAGACAATTCCTCAATTAACAAATTTAACTTTTTATCATACAATTTTGAGAATGATAAATTATTAAATTTAGCATTTAAATTATTTTTAAAAAGTACAAAAGTACCTAAAGTATCCGCAGAAGTGAAAATCTGACGGTTATAGACAATAGAACTATCTATCTGACTCAATTTATACGAGTCTGTACCCGTTTTTGTGTGAATATTGATAGACTGACCAAAAATATTCATGCTTGCTAAAATTACTACTAAAGCTATTACTAATGTTTTCATTTTATTCTCCATTTTATCTTACTTTAAGCATTTTGTTAATAATAGCTCCTTTGTCAGAGCGGATTGTACAGTAATATACTCCTGGCGTAATATCAGATCCATCTGCGGATTTACCATCCCATGCGACGGAATGTTTACCTTTGGAATACAATGAGTTATCAATACTTTTTATTAAATTGCCGAATAAATCATAAACAACAATTTCCACATGGCAATCAATCAGCAAGGAAAATTCAATTGTTGTGTTGTTTTGAAACGGATTCGGATAATTGTCGGAAATATTCACAAAAGCGATCTCTTCACCAACTGCTGAAGGAGTAGTGATTTCGAGTTTATAAATTTTATCGAACTCAAGCGTCGATTGGGTATTGTCGTTCAAAGCCAAAATAATTTTGTACTCCTTTTTAGTCGTATCTTCCGTGAATTGGACATCTTTAATGTTTTTCAAAGGAAAAGCAATATTCGTACTGTCAAGGAAATGCAAAACAATCTGACTATTGATTGTCGATACATCCGAAAAATCAATTTTTTGAATTTCAGCAACAGGATAATACTTGGTATCATCATTCACTTTGAATTCGAGCCAATAGTTCTGTGCATGTAGTTGTGAAGCAAATATTAGCCCCACGATAATTATCAAGTAAAAATGTTTCATCATCTCAACCCTTAAATTTATGTCAAAAATTATTCTTTACGATATAAATAAAATATCTCAACCCTTCGGTTAGGAGCACACTCGTTATCTATACAATTGTCAAGCCCGGGTAATGGTTGTAAATATGCTTTCCCTTCAAACTGAAAAGATTTTGTATCAATTCCCAGATTAATAAGCGTGTCAACAACCGCCTTAGCTCTTCTTTCGGACAAGCCGATATTATAATCATATCCACCTATTTTATCAGTATGCCCAACTATTTTAATTTTATTACCTGGATTCATCTTCAAATAATCAGAAATTCTCTGAAGAATAAGCTCTACTTTCGAATTTATCTTTAAATCAGCTTTAGCATATTCAAAAAATACAGTATCAGTTACAAGGCTAAAAGTATCCTTTAAAAAGAAGTCGAGTTTAACACTTTTCATGTTTTTCAGTGTTTCGGAAGAATAATAGACTAAAGTGTCTTTACTGGCTTTTGCACTTGCATAGGCTTCTACATATAACTTAGTGTCCAAAGGCATCTTCGCAATATAATGACCATAATCATCTGTTGAAAGAACAGAAAGTCGCTTCGAAGAATTGAAGTTCCTAAATATAATATTTGAGTTCTTGATAGGACTAACTTGGTTTTCGAATGAAGCATTGAAAACTGTACCCTCAACTATAATATATATCGGTGGAACAGGATTTGGAGAGGCAGTAAAAATCTCCCAATTATTGTCATTACTTCTATTAGAAGCAAAATATAAGATACTGTCAGCTGATGTATCATGAGGTACTGAAGGAAATGCTTCATCAAATTCAGTATTGACTGATGGTAATGAAATAGGATTTGCCCATGTCTTCGCAACAACATCAAACAGAGAATAATAAATATCAAGTCCTCCTTTGCCGCCTTTTCTATCCGACGAGAAATACAGTAGTAAATTATTCTTTTTACTTGTTAGAAATGGAGACAGTTCTTCATAATCAGTATTTATATTATCCGAAACCAGTTCTGGTACTGTCCAATATTCATTTCCATTTTTTATTGAAAAGTATAAATCTGATTTGTTAGCAGAATTTTTTATTGCAGAAAAAATAATCATCGAATCGCCTAAAGAAAGACACGGATGCCCCATCCACGACTTACCGGAATCAATGGTCATGGAATATATATATTTATTTTCAACTTTTTTACCAATCATAATCACCCAAGTAGTATCTTGGGCTATTCGGGTACCTGAAAACACGATAATATTGCCGTCTAAAGATATATTACAGGTTCCAATCGAAGAGAGAGAATATGGAATTCCCAAAATATCGAATTGTTGCGTTGTAGTACTCTCTTTATCAGAAAACCACAATTTGTCTAATGTATCTCCACTCTGCCCCACATTTCGTTGAGTCCAAATTAACAATTTTGCTCTTGATTCATAAATAGGGGCATATTTATCATATTTGTCATTTCCTGTACTAACTTTCAGCGTACGAACTAATACTTCCTGATTATAGCAATCTTGATTGCTAAAAAGCAGAGTTAAAAGAATAATTACTGAGCGAATACTAGTCTGATATAAGTTCATATAGATTATCATAAACGTTAATAAAAGAAAAAATCAATTCTGATTTTAATGTATTATAATTTATTTTGGAACCGCTTATTAGTGCCGAATTAAAGCTTTCAGAATTCACTAAAGCACTTTTAATTTCCAATGCACACCATTTTGTAAGATTGTAATTAAGCCCAAAACCATAATAAAGTTTTAAATTGCTTTTATCATTCATACTTGAAGACAAAGAGCTTGAACATAAAAATGGGAAAGATAAATAAAATCTCAATGATAAATCTTTTTCATTTTTATTTAAAAAATAAAATGGCAAATCTCCCCTGAAATTAAAAAGTATATCTGATGAGGAAATCATACTGACCACTGAATCAGATTTGATACTTTTAATGTTAGACCAATATCCATTCACTCCTAAACTCAACCCTAAATACAGTAGTTCAGAAGGAGAACGATATTCTATTAATTCGCACCCTAAAAGATATCCTGAATTATTTTCTACTTTGTATCTTTCATTTGTCAGAATACTTTTATCAGAAAAAGTCACTCCATTGTTCACAAATCCCAATTCAACCCGACTTAAATATCTCCATTTCTTATACAATTGAGCATTATACAAAACCGATACATTCATTATTGTATCGACACATGTCTGTGCAACTTTTCCTTTAATAATAAGATTATTTTTTTCTTTAAGCTCAATTTTGGGATTTAAAGGTTGCATTACAATCGTTGAATCATTTAATAAAGACATCGTTAAAGCGTTGTTGGGCTGAGTAAAATAAATTGTATCAAGTCCCATGTGATAAGGATTTTTGATTTTGACTAATAGCTCATTTTTAGATTTTTCGTTAATAACAAAAGTCAAATTTAATTTTTCATAAATTGAAGGATTATCATTACAGGGACGATAATAAGTAGGTCTTAGTAATTGCGGATAAACACTACTTACTACGATAAAAAACAATATTAGTATTCTTATAACTTGCATAACAGTGACAATTTCTCACATAATTTTAAAATTAACAACATAGTTTCGCTCAACAAAGGCATAAATTATGAATCACCCATAACTTAGTATTGTTTTACGAATCCACTTACTTAAAGCCACATTGTATCCGTTTCCTGTTCGTCAAAGGAGAATTTGCGTCAGGCTTGTTTCTGCTTCTTTCTCACAATATCTACTCTTGTCTTAAGCTAATGATTCCAACGATCAAGGTTGCTCCTAGACTTACACCCAATAAATAATAAACACAATCCAAATACTGTATTATCGAAATGGTTATTAACGAACATTATTGTTTTATTCTATATGTAAGTTGATATAGAATCGCTCCGAAAAGGTAAACAGAAAATCCTTTTTTATTCTCCACGAAACGCAAGTTATGGAAGATTTTCACAATATCCAAATTTTATTTGAACAAATAAGCTATTTTGAATATTTATTAATTCAATAATATTTATTAATAACAATTATACAATCCAGATATTAGATTTCTACTCTGAGTAAAATTGATGGTGTATCTTTTAGCTTCTATTTAAAATTTGATTGAGGATAATGTGAAAATGGGGAACTAAACCCTTATTGTTAAGCGATAAAAATACTCTTTTGCATTTTGACGGAAAACACTTTCAAGTTAATAAATAGCCTTGTTAATCAGTGGTATTCTCTAAATATAATTTATATTCGATTTCTTCATCTATATATTTATTTTTTATCCACCCCTTGAACACCAAATTATATCATTTCCTATATGTAATTAGACAAATAACCACACCCACATAATCTTTTATACTTATCATCAGTCAAGTTGTTGTATTCATTACACACAGCTTTCCATAAGTGTAAATTTCGATCAAAGGATACCATTTCTCCTGCCATAACAATTTATTATTTTGGACTTAAATCAGCAATTAATTTGATAAATATTTTACAATTAGGATCAACTTGAGTGACTTACGGCAAACAAAGGATAAAATCAAACAGATTTTAGCACTGCATAACTCTGGCAAGAGTTATCGCGATATTTAGATCATCTCTTGGCTTATCCCGCAAGAACGTAACGAAATACGTATTGCTTTACCAATCAACAGGTTTAGATTGTTTTGAGCTTAAAGATCAGAGCGAATCAAACATGGTATTGCTTTTTCGGCAGCAAGAGACTCCCAGCAGTGAGCGTTTTTTATATTTATGTGGTTTATTTCAGACTTATGAGTCTGAACTCAAGCGAGTTGGCGTAACCAAGCATCTTCTCTGATCTGAGTATAAGCCCGGTGACAAACTGTTTATTGACTTTGCCGGTAAAAAGCTATCATATTTCGACAAACGAGGCGGTAAAACGATTCAATGCGAAGTATTTGTAGCAATTTTGGGAGCAAGCCAACTCACTTATATCAAAGCAATTCCGACACAACAAATCGCTTGCTTTATCAAATCTGTCAAGAATATACTTTGTTATTTTGGAGGAGTTTCTGCGGCAATTGTACCTGATAATTTAAAATCAGCAGTTATCAAATCAGATAAATTCGAAGCTGAATTGCACTAGAAATTTGCAGATTTTACCGAACATTTTGGCACAGTCATTTTCTCTACTCACAGTCGTAAACCACGAGACAAAGCTTTGGTAGAAGATGCTGTAAGAATCCTTTACACCATTGTTTATGCAACATTGCGTGATAAAACCTTTAATTGACTGAGCGAGTTAAATCAGGCAATGCACGAGTAATTGGAGCATCACAACGATAGAAAACTCACGAATCATGCTTACAGTTGCCAAGAATATCTGGCATATAGTAATCGCCGATTCGACAATAGCAGATGCTGTTTTAGACAGTTTGGTACATAACTCGCACAGAATCAAACTCAAAGGGAAATCTATGAGAAGAAAAATTAAATCTAAAAATTAAAAATAATTTACTAATTTTGTAACGATTAAATGGTAGGAAAATAGTGGTATACTTTCACCGAAATACATGGTATACTTTGAACGAAATAAACATATTGCCAAAGATCCTTATATTCCACTCCCGGTATTGTAACCGGAGCTGGTTCT
>CAZIIZ010000010.1:0-15136 GCA_964539225.1 uncultured Hyphomicrobiales bacterium
GAATTCCGGTAAGTCCACGCTATTCAACACTTTACTAAAAAAACAACGTGCGATAGTAAGCGACACTCCACGCACTACCCGCGATTATATTGAGGAAGATATTTATATCAATCAAGTTCCTGTAAAATTAATTGATACAGCCGGAATTCGAGAATCAGACAATTTTATAGAATTGGAAGGTATCAAGCTCGCCGACGAAGTAATGCGTCAAGCGGATTTGATTATAGTGCTGAATGATGCTTCAAACGGATTGAATA
This sequence comes from uncultured Hyphomicrobiales bacterium, assembly GCA_964539225.1. Lineage (GTDB taxonomy): Bacteria > Bacteroidota > Ignavibacteria > Kapaibacteriales > UBA2268 > CALLXS01. The sequence continues at coordinate 258 of CAZIIZ010000010.1, forward strand.
ATAGCGATAACCTGTATAATCAATTAGAAGTTAAGTACAATTCAGCTCAATTTCTGCGAGTTCAGAATAAGTTAGATAAAGCCAATTTCGAGGGCGAAGATTCCGCCGATATATTTATCTCTGCCAAGAAAGCAATTGGTATCGAAGATTTATATTCGGCAATTACTCAAAAGTATAATGAGTGCATTAATCCGAATGAGGACGTAATAATTAATGCTCGACATTCTGCAATTTTGACTAAAGCAATCGCAGAATTAGAGCAAGCTAATAAGACGGTAACTATTAATACAAATAACGAGTTAGCCACGATTGATATTCGCAATGCAGCAAACGTATTGGGCGAAATCACGGGCGAAACTTTCAGCGAAGAAGTATTGAATTCGATATTTTCGAGTTTCTGCATTGGAAAGTAAGGAATAGAGTTCCACGTGAAACATTACCTTTATTTTGTCATTCCTGCGGAACGAGTCTTCGAGTGGATGCAGGAATCTGAAATACATCATAATACAAGAGAACCACATCTCTACTAATATATCAAGGCTAGAGATTCCGGTATTTGCTCGAAGACTTACAAAACCGGAATGATACTATTTTTCGATGCAGGTGAAGATGTAAACAATGCTTAGCTTTTAATTTAAAGTTGTGAATATATAAAATTTTGTCATTCTTACGAAACAAGTATCGAGTGGATGAAGGAATTTTATCCGTTTTATGAATATTATTCCTGAGGAACGAGACTTAGAAATATTTCAAATAGAGAATTGTTCTATTATAAACGATTAAATATATTTAGTAGAGAAAACTCATGAATTTTCTCTACTAAATATATTATCTGATTTTTTTATATATTATAATTTATACGAATTTTGATTTACATGCATTATATATCTCCCTACATAGGTTTTTATAATCAAAGTAGGTAAAACTTATGTTAATGAAAAACACAAGTAAATACGTTCCACGTGGAACATTTTTAGCATAAATATGGTAATTTTTGAACAAATATGTTCCACGTGGAACATAGAAAATAAAGATGAGAAATAACAACAAATACGATATAATTGTGATTGGTGCCGGACATGCCGGAATAGAAGCGGCAGTAGCCGGAGCTAAATTAGGATGTTCTGTAGCACTAATTACTATGGATTTGAACACGATGGGCAAACCATCTTGCAACCCATCAATTGGTGGCACAGCAAAAGGACATTTAGTTAAAGAAATAGATGCTCTCGGCGGAGCAATGGGATTATTAGCCGATAAGGCCGGAATTCACTTTAAAATGCTTAACAAATCTAAAGGTCCAGCCGTATGGTCGCCAAGATGTCAAATAGATAAGGATTTATATCCTATTTATGTAAAAGAATACTTATCCAACGTACCTAATCTTGAATTAGTAGAAGCCACTGCAATTGAGATTCTAATAGAGAATAACAAAGTGCAAGGAATACTAACTAAAGCAGGAGAGACTATATATGCTCAAGCCGTAGTATTCTGTCCCGGTACATTTCTGAACGGTACTATGTTCACCGGTCAAGTAACTACTTATGGTGGTAGAGTAGGCGAAGCCCCCTCGGAAATCATCTCAAATAAATTAGCAGATTATGGCTTTGAAATGGGTCGCCTCAAGACAGGTACACCGCCACGAATATATGCAGATTCCATAGATTATTCGCAAGTAGTAACTGAGCCGGGCGATATTAATCCTTCACCATTTTCATTCAAATCATCTAAAGTAAATAATCAGATAAATTGCTATCTAACGGCTACTACTCAAGAGACTCACGATATACTCCGCACCGGATTCGACAGATCTCCAATGTTCAAGGGAGTTATCCAAGGAGTAGGACCAAGGTATTGTCCATCTATTGAAGATAAAATAGCTCGCTTCGGATATAGAGATTCGCACAAAATAGTATTAGAGCCGGAAGGCTTAACTACAGATTCAGTCTATGTAAATGGTTACTCTACCAGTTTACCAGAAGACATACAAATTGAAGGTTTGCGTACAATTCCGGGTTTAAAGGAGATGCGTCTAAAGCGTCCCGGTTATGCAATAGAATATGACTATTTTCCATCGTATCAATTAAAGTTTACTTTAGAAACTAAGTTAGTTGAAGGTTTATACCTTGCGGGACAGCTCAATGGAAGTTCCGGTTATGAAGAAGCCGCCGGACAAGGACTAATCGCTGGCATTAATGCGGCATTAAAAGTAAAAGATAGGGGAGACTTCATGCTCGGACGCAATGAAGCATATATTGGAGTAATGATAGATGATTTAGTAAATAAATCAAGCGACGAACCATATAGAATATTTACATCATTAGCAGAATATAGACTATTACTTCGCCAAGATAATGCTCGATTAAGATTGTCTGAAAAGGCACATTCAATTGGCTTAATATCTGACCAAGAGAATGATATTATTCTAAAGGAAAAGGAAGAAATATCTGCATTAGATTCATATATCAGAACTAATAAAATAACTCCACTAATAGTTAATCCATACTTTGAGCAAATAAATGAGTCCGCAATACAAGGAACTACTGATATATATACACTACTTAAACGATCAAAATCTGAGTTATCAGAACTTCTCAAATTAAATAATTCAGAAGACCAATTTACAGATGAATCTATCGAACAAGTTCAGATAAATACAAAATATGAAGGCTATATCAAACGTCAAATCAAGGAAGTAGAATACTTCGCCGAGAATGAAAAGAAGCGAATCCCTGATAATTTTGACTATGATAAAGTGCAATCAATATCAGCGGAGGCGAGAGCTAAATTACTCAAGATACGCCCAAGTTCTTTCGGTCAGTTATCCAGAATTCCGGGAGTATCAGCCACGGATTTATCAATAATTTCCGTATATCTTAAATAATGTTTCACGTGGAACAATTGAAAGCAACAATATGAATATATTAATAACAGGAGCGACGGCAAAATCAGCTGAGGCAATCACGCGAGTGCTTTATGCCGAAACTGATTGGAATATTTTCCTGCTAAGTTCAGGTACAGAATTCAAGAAAAACAATTACAGAATAAAGTCGTATAACTGCGATTATTTCGATTTAGCAAAATTAAAAAAGATAATATACGAGCTAAAGCCGGACGTAATAATCAACTGTGCCGCATATACAGATGTGGACGGTTGCGAGGTTAATCGTAAATTAGCTTCGGACTTAAATACTGTATTCGTTGAGAATTTAACTAGCATTTGCAGAGTAATTGACGCACACTTAATTACGTTCTCTACTGACTATATATTCGATGGAAAAAAGGGTCCTTATGATGAGGACGCTTATCCTAACCCATTGAATTATTACGGCAAAACGAAGCATAGTGCAGAAAATGCCTGCAAAGTAGGATTGACTAGAAGCACTATAATTCGTACAAATGTAGTATTCGGAGTGTCGTCGTATAATAAGCCAAATTTCATATCTTGGCTGATAGATAAATTCCAAGAAGACAAAGAATTCAACGTAATTACCGGACAATATTGCAATCCAACTATCACTGATGACTTAGCTCAAGCAGTATTAAAAATAATTTTAAAGCAGAGATTCGGCGTATATAACGTAGCCGGAACTACTGTAATGAATCGCTTCGAGATTTCTCAAAGAGTAGCTAAAGTATTCGGTTTCGACCCGTCTTTAGCATTTCCAGTTGATCCGAAAACATTAGTCCAAAAGGCAGTCCGACCAAATAAAGCCGGATTAATAGTACTCAAAGCACAGACTGATTTGAACTGCAATTTCGCAGACTTAGATAGTGCTTTATTCTCGTATAAATACCAAATCAATGATAATCAAAAATTCTATTCCTCATTCTTATATAATTAATTCAATTAAGGACAAAATGAACAGCATCACACAAAATAGAGCAATTGAAATAATACAAAATGCTAAAAATAAAAATATAGCAGTAGTAGGCGACGTAATGTTAGATAGATATTTCTGGGGTTCGGTTTCTCGCATTTCGCCCGAAGCTCCAGTGCCGGTAATAGATATAGATTCGGAAACAATTCACTTAGGCGGTGCGGCTAACGTAGCTGCGAACCTAACTTCGCTCGGACTTAAAGCATACTTATGCGGAATTATAGGTAATGATGCTAATGCTGACAAATTCATAGCATTAGCAGAAGAAAAGAACATGGATACTTCTGCATTATATAGAGATGATAGCCGCCCTACAACTATCAAAACTCGTATCATGGGGAACAATCAACATATCGCCAGACTAGATCGCGAAGTACGAGATAATATATCCGAAATAGGCTTAGAATTTATCATATCAAATATTAAAAATATTCAAAATCTCGACGGAATTATCCTCGAAGACTATAATAAAGGCACAATTACGCTGAAAGTTATCGAAACAATTACAAAATATGCAGTAGAAAACAATATTCCGATATATGTAGATCCGAAATTCGATAACTTCTTCGCATATCAAGGCGTTACATTGCTTAAACCAAACAGAAAAGAAGCATCCAAGGCTTTATCTATGGAATTCAAATCACAAACTGATATTGAAAAGGCAGGAGCTATGCTGTTAGAAAAATTAAATGCTAAAAACATATTATTGACTCTCGGTGCAGACGGCATGATGCTGTTTGAGCAGGACGGAACGATTTCTAAAGTACCAACAATAGCTCAGAATATATCTGATGTGTCTGGAGCTGGCGACACTGCAATAGCTACTCTATCAGCCTCTGTAGCCGGCGGAGCAACTATGCGAGAAGCAGCAGCCTTAGCTAACTTCGCATCGGGTGTAGTGTGCGAATCTCCTGGAATTGTATCAATAGAAATAGATGAGTTAGTGAAATCAATATCAAGAATTGGGTAGTATTGAATAAACTATGGAAATAAGAAAAGCAATAAATAATATTGAAGTAATTATAGCCAATGGCGAAGGATATTACACTGAATTCAAGGAAACTTTATCTAAAATAGATAAGGAAATTGTTGCTTTTGCTAATTCATCCGGCGGGAAAATATATCTTGGAATATCAGATAACGGTATAATAAAGGGATTCGCACTAACCAATAAAAATAAATCAGAAATTCAAAGCATAGCCGAAAATTGCGATCCACCCGTGTCGCTAACTTTAGAACAAGTTGGCAATATAGCTATTATTAATGTACCTGAAGGACTAAGAAAGCCATACAGATGTGCAAACGGATTCTATATCCGCAACGGAGCTACATCGCAGAAAATGATAACCGATGATATAGTTTCTTTTATTAGGAATGAAGGTAAGGTATTATTCGACGAAATGGCTAATTCTAATGGAAATTTCGAAAGAGAATTTGACGAGGAAAAGTATCGCAGATTCATAATAAAATCAAATATTTCTTCCGAATATCCACCTAAAATAATATTAGAAAATTTGGGACTAATCAAAAATTATGGTGAAATAGACTTACTTAATAATACCGGAATTTTATTTTTTGGTAAAAATCCTTCATTCCAATTTCCACATTCAATAATAACGTGCGTCTTATACAAAGGTACTGAAAAACTATTTATTTTAGACAGAAAGGACTTCAATTCAGATCTAATATCCAATATAGAAGACGCAATAATATTCTTACAAAAACACTTAAATATTAGATACGAAATCACAAGTCTTCAACGCAAAAATATATTAGAAATCCCCGAAGAAGCACTCAGAGAAGCAATTGTTAATTCCGTAGTACATAGAGACTATTTTGAAAAAGGGGCAAATATAATAGTAGAAATATTTGACGACCGATTAACTATTTCAAACCCCGGCGGATTAGTTAAAGGATTGAATTTATATGAGTTAGGCACTAAAAGTATAACTCGCAATCCATTAATTTCATTAATAATGCTCAGAGCAAAATATATAGAGAAATTAGGCACAGGAATCAATCGTATCCAAACAGCATTAGAAAATGCAGGATTACCAAAAGCAACATTCGATATAGACTATTTCTTTACCATAACTATGTACCGACATATTACATATAATAGATATGAATATAAATCCCGACCTATGAAGGTATCAGATAATAGTGAATCATATTACGGAATGGATGAAACAGATTTAACAAGTTCACTCGAAAGTTCACCCGAAAGTTCACCCAAAAGTTCACTCGAAAATTCACCAACAGCTTCACCAACAGGTTCACCAAGCAAAATATGTGATAATAATCAAATTATAAAATTATCTAAAACACCTTTAGCAATAATACAGCTAATAAATAGTAATCCAAGAATTACAACATTAGAAATTTCAAATATTTTAGGTATTACTAATAGAGCAATCAAAAAAAACATATCTAATCTTAAAGAAAAAGGAATTATAGAGCGAATAGGGTCTGATAGATATGGTTATTGGCAAGTAATTGATTCTAAAGATAATTAATTATCTACTTTCCGAATTATTGCTCGGAAAGTAGATAATATTTTAAGATTATTTCTGCGGCATCTTGCCTTTATTTTCTACTAATTGAATTTCGAAAATCATAGCAGTATTTGGAGGCACTTGTGGGAATACTCCCTTTTCGCCGAAAGCCAAATCAGATGGAGAAAATATTCTCATAATTTCGCCCGGTTTCATCATTAAAAGAGCTTCTCTCCAAGCCGGCATAATTGTTTTATCAATCATCATTGGCAAAGGTTCTTTATTGAAAGTATTCTCAAATACTGTTCCATCAATAAATGATCCCTTCATTTTTACAGTAACGACATCGCCAATAATTGGAGTTTTTCCGCTTCCTTCTTGCAATATTTGATACTGCAATCCGCTTGGGCTTGATTTAACGCCAGTCTGAGTCTTATTTTTAGCTAAAAAAGTCTCTCCTTGGACTTTAGATTTTTTGCCAAGAGCTTCAAATTCTTTCTTTTTCTTTTCAACGAGTACGTTCATCTTCTGCTGTCCGACTTTCATAACTTCTTGTTGCATAGCAGTAAGCTCAGCCTGAGTTAAAAAGTTTTTGTTATTTTCAATGGCGTGCTTCACTCCAAGAGCAAAGTATTCAGTATTTGGCGAAATTCCCATTTCCTTCATCTGTCTGCCCATTTCTAAACCCTGCATATAGCTAAATTTATCAGCAAATGTAGAAGGTTTACCTTCAGCTTTGTTATTAATTTGAATTGGCGATGAATTGTCAGTATTATCTGTAGAACCTGGGATTACATTCTCGGTCTTAGTTTTATCAGATTTTTTATCTTCTTTTTTTGAATCTTTATTTCCACAGGAGTAGAAGAACAAACTTCCTGCAATAATACTTAATTGTAGATATTTCATAGGTTTATCTTTATATTGTACAAAGCGTAATCAAATCAATTTCTGATCCTGCTTTTAAATAATAATATTTACTTGGTTTAACTTTTGTTGAATTTTTGTGTACGTTTTTTGTTATAAGAACATTTTTATATATAATATCAAATTCTGTTTTAAATAATCGCTTACAAGTTTTAATAATATAATCAGAAAATATTTTTGTAGGCTCAAATTGATATGTTTTGGGTTTGGTCATAGAAAGTTCAATAATTAAAACGAATAAATTATTATCATATTCTATAAAACATATATAATCAGACATTGATTTCGCTTTAGGAATATCAGAAAAATAAGGGAACAAATTTTTATTATCATCGAATTTACATATTAGCAACTTGGACGGATTTTTTAAAATTGTAGCCGGAAATTCAGATTCATTTTCTTCAATCAAATGAATTTTTCCATTAATCCTATTAGTAACTTTATAAGGATTGGCTATCAATTCATCAATCTTTGATATTATACTCATAGCTATTTCTCGTGAAGTTTGTAATATAGTTCCTGCGAACGAATATTCAAATCATTGATTACATTATCTATAGTTTCGACCTCGAATCCATCTTCGCTAACTTCTAAATATTCAATTTCAACACCGTTATTATTAATCAGTTTGAATAGATATGCAGAAATACTTTTGGGATTAATAATTTCATTTTCAGAGTAATTATACTGCTTTAGTAATTTTTTATCTTTATACTTGTCGAGCATGATTAGATTATTTATTTCTCTAATAATATAATCACTGTGAGTATTAATTATTAACTTAAATCCTGAATTAATTATTATTCCAAATATTTTAGCTAATATTACCTGAGAATCAGGATGTAAATTCAATTCCGGCTCATCAATAATTATTAAATCCCCTTTTTGAGCAAAATGTCTAAAATACAGAACAATACTCGATAGTGATTTCACAATTGAAGCACTTATATGTAACGGAATCTTTAATTTCCTTGAATTATTCGGCGAATAATCCAACTGTCCATCTTTTGTAACAGATAATTTGCCATTTAATAATCCTTTTTCTAATATATCAGCTATAAATGAATAATCAGAACTAAATTTTTTTATATTATTCAAATCCTCCGCTATTTCTAATGAATCCCTGATGGCTAATGGATAACGTTTTGCTCTGCGTTCTAATAAATTATACGGATTTGAATTATTATTACTCTTACTATTTATGTTCAACATTTTGTCAATTAACAAATTTCGCTGAATTGACAATTCTTTGCTAAAAGTAAAAATTGAATTTCTTTCGACAGTAGCCATAAACGTAGAATCGAAAATCGACTTAAAAATTAGTTCAAATATAGCAGAATTAACTAATTCATTTATTTCTTTTAGATTGTTATTTTCAATACTGATAGAATTATTATTTAGGGTAATTTTAAATTCAGTTGATTGGTCATACTTCTTTAGACCCATAAATTTACCATTATCTAAGGTAATCTCCGAATAAGATGTAATATTCGTTAGACTACTTATAAATTCTTCATCATCAATGATAATTGATATTTTGGAATCTGAAAATAGTTTGCTTACACTTTCATCATCCAAACCGAATACAATAGATAATTCATCAATAAAAGTTGATTCAATCTTATGAATAATATCCTTTTTTCTATCTATAAATATTTTGTACAAATCTATAGAGTAATTAAAATTATTATTAGTCAAATCAATGTTATATGTATTAAAAGGAGAATCAATATGTGTAAACAGCCTATTTAAAGCATAAATACAATAAGCTAAATATGTTTTCCCGGTATTATTCGGACCGCAAAATATAGTCAAAGATTTAGAAAGATCTATTTCTATGCTTTTTACTATACCAATATTTTCAAAAACTATCTTCATCACTGTTTCTCTATTAATTAATACGAGACATAGACGCATTAAATTTATCTTTATTTAATCTAAATCATTATCAGTGCCGAACAATCTTGGAGCTTCAAATGTATGCAAGCCGAATGCAGAGAAGAACTGATTAGTCGAGAATACTATCTCGGCTATTTTCTTCTCATCAAAGTTGTAAGCAAAATCAATACGGAAACAGCTTGCATTATCGCCGCCTTTATCATTGTAAAATCTAAGTCCTAAGCCTATAGAATGATGCCATTGAGTTTTAGCCATTTGAATATTTCTATTCCAAACTGAACCAAAATCATAAAAGGCATTCATTCCGAAATTAAAAAACCAAAATGGAATATTTGGCATCCATCTAAGTTCTAAATTTGAAAATATTCTATTATCGCCTCGAAGTTCATTCAAACGATAACCGCGAATTCCGTTTTCATTATCTAAAAGTAATTGACGATATAATTTAAGATTATTATTCTGCCAATTCCACACATTCTGTTGACGAAATCTTCCGGCTAAAACAAATTTAGGGGAAAGCTTGTAAAAAGCTAATCCTAAAAATTCTTGATATGTATTAGAAGGAGTGGATTCTAAAAAACAAGTCGATGCACTTACTTGACCAAATAAATAAATATTTTGTTTTTCGGACAAATAAGAACGTTCAGCTTGAGCGGCTATATAAAACATAGGATTAGTGCCTCCATTGCCCACAGGGAAGATCCTGCCCAAGATAGCACTTCCCCATCCGCCTATAGGCACATCTTCTACTGTATAGCCGTTTATGCCTGTCATAGGCACATAATCTTCAGCTGATGATGAAAAAGCTACAAGAAATCTGCCCATATTGTCGTAGGCTCGCTTATATTCATCTAATCCTCTGTCTGCTTTTTGATATTCCATCAAAACTGAAACAAATGCTCTGTCTATATTTCTCCAAGGTCGAGATATATACAAGCTAACTGTTTGCTCCTTATTATATATTTGAATATTTTCATCTTTTATACTTTCGCCGTGTCTATATATAAACTCTTTACCAAAATTATTTGAAGCCGTTAGACCAAATGCAAATTTAGTATCTAATGTGTTAAAGTCTTTATATACGGAAGCAGTTTGTTCAGTACGATATTTATTAGAAAATACGCCAATCATTCCTCCGATATTAGTTCTAAATAGACGGCGATTAGATAAATAGCCTTGACCTTGCCATTGAATATTATTCTCAGTTCTATATAATCCTTCTACTTGAAATCTTGTATTTGTGCCTAATAAATTAGTTTCTTCTATTCTAGCTCCATAAGTATTTTCTTTACCACCGGAGCCTAATAATGCACTTAACCTAGTGGACCAATTATCTTGAGTATTTATTATTAGATTGCTGGTAACAGAATTTACTGAATCAATTTCGATTGAAACATAGGAAAACAAGCCCATACGTCTTAAATTACGTTCAGTTTCATATATCAAATCATCATTATAGTCGTCGCCCTCGGAGAATAGTAATTCATCTTCAATTATATAATCACAAGTTTCTATATGCAAGGCATTTGCAATTTTTTCTACGAATTTGAATTGGTATTTATTAGTATCGAATACATCCTTTTTTTCTAAAAATACTTTGCCAATTCTATCAGTTGATAATAATTGAACAGTATTAAAAATAAAGAATGTAAAAACAAATAAAATCAAGTTTTTTTTCATATTATTCATCTATATAATTTTCTTTAAGTTTCGATTTGTTTGCCAATTATTTACATTAGCTACAACTCCTAAATTCTGCCAATTATTATTTCGATATTCCCAATATCTTGTAAAAAGGACGTAATTAATCAACGAAAACAAAGTGCCTACAATAGAACCAAAATACACATCAATAAAGAAATGCTGAAGCAAATACACTCTTGAAATACCAACAATAACGGCTGATAAAAAGAAAAACAATTTAGAATAATTATTTTTCGAAATAAAACTAAGCATTAAAAACATGGCGAATGCTGTGGCGGTATGCCCCGAAGGAAAACTATGAGCCATATATACTTTTACGCCCGGTACGTAATGCAATAAAATTGAATTATGAAAAAAAGCGGTAGGTCTCGGCAATTCATAAATATGTTTTAGTAATTGAGCCATTCCTCCAGAAGTTAAAAAAGAAAACAGAAAATATACAAAATATTTAAGTCTAATTATTAACATAGGAATAAGCAAAATAGCAAGAAAAATTCCATCGCCTACATAAGTAATATATTTAAAGAACTCATCTAACACAATATTATTATATTGATTGATCAAGATAATATCATAACCTTTATGAAAAAGCAAAAGGAAAATTGCACCGGTTAATAGAAAAGCAAAATATGGCAAAAAAAACCATAGATTATCGTTAAAACAATTTTTAATAATGGATTTTGTGGTCATAATATATTTATTTATTTTTTACCGGAATTATATTTAATTTCTGCATTCAGATATTTAGGTATAGTAATTTTTTTATTTAATAAAACGCTATATTTCAGTCTATTATCGAGATTTCCAAGTACTCTATAAGCCTCGGCAATTTCATTAAATTTGTCTTTAGTTTTAGGGTCATTACCATTAGTGTCTGGATGATATTTTCTAATCATTTTCAGATATGCTTTTTTAATTTCTATCCCTGTGGCACTTCTCTCCACGCCTAAGATTTTATAAAAATCTTTTATTTCCCCTCTGCTATCAAATACTGTCATCACTAATTACTCATATTAAAATGAGTGATATACCAACTATTATTGATCTTTTGAGTTATAAAACTATACTGCTTATAATAATCTACTTCCATCTTAACTTTCATTTTATCTGGAGATAAAGTATCATATTTGACTAAAGTAATAGGAAAAAATCTCAATATTCTTTTAAGTCTTTGCATTTCCTCGTATTTTTCGAACTTATCGTTAGCTAAAAGCAGTTTTCCATTCTCTTGGGCTAATAATACTGAGGCTCCTTTTGCATTACTGCTATCAATTTCCGCCATAAATAGATATACTGTCCCAATTGGAGTATCTTGGGTTAAATTTATATGTTTAATAGTTTGGCGACGACTTATATCAATAAGCTCACAACCATACAAAACAAATACAGTTATAATTATTATGAAAGATTTTTTCATATCAATTCTATTATGATATATATAATTCAAATTTTACCAAAGTTAATGACTAAATTTTTTTAAATACTCTATATAAAATTTATAGTTGGCAAAATTACTAATATTTATTTGATATTCAATTAGTAGTTGTATCATAAATTCTAATTTTTCATTTTATTTATGATGTTAGTGGTCGATTTACCATCCACAAAAGCAATTGTTACCACGTCACCACCATTTAACTCTACCAAATCTGCACCGACAATATTATCCTTAGTATAATCGCCACCTTTTACTAAAACATCCGGTATAATCATAGTGATCAAATCAAGTGGAGTTTCCTCATCAAATATTACAACGAAGTCAATTGACTTCAATGAATCCATAACTTCAGCTCTATCACCCTCATTATTTATGGGTCGATTCTCACCTTTTAATTTTCGTACCGAATCATCACTATTTAAGCCAAGGAATAGCACATCGCCTAATTGCTTTGCTTTATTCAGATATGTAGTATGACCGCAGTGCAAAATATCAAAACATCCATTAGTAAAAACAATGCGTTTGCCTTTTAATTTTAATTCTTTAGCTATAATACTTGCTAATTCTTGATTTACAATCATAAATATTCCAATTTATTATAATTCACTTCATTAAAATATTAATAAAATGAACCTTAAATACACTTATTTGATTTTATTATTTATTGTTTTACGATTTCATACTGTTAGAGTAATCTTCTAAGTATTTATTTTCTGAAATAGTCAAAGATTCTTTGCCATAATCCAAAATTTTATCTAATATTTCGTTTAGCTTATCTTCATCTGGATTGAATTTTTCAGAATATTTAGAATAAGTATCTTCTTCGTAACTATTGAATTGTTTTTTTCTTGATTCTCCCATCATTGCATATTTTAATTCTTCGGGAGTTGGAATGATAATAGGTATTAAATCATTAATTTCTTTAGTCTGCAAGCGTCTTTGTTTAATTATATCAGTTCTAATTTTAAAATAGATAATTATTGAGAAAAATATACCAAATATTGCATTGGATGCAGAAGAAATTATTACACTATTTCCAAATGCTGAATTCTGGAACATTAAAATACTAATCCACATAATACCAACCAAAAGAGATAAGCCGCCAATTTTTCCAGGCTTAAACCAATTAGGAAGAGACTTTGTACTGAAGCTCAAAGCAGCAAAAAGAAAAATCATAAAAAAGCTAATACCTTCGCCGCCACTAAAAACAATAGATGAATCTCTAAAGACTAACGATAGAATAATTCCTTGTAAAATAGTTAGCAAACCCAAAAGCAAAGGAAATAGCTTGCCTCTAAACAATAATTCAATTTTTGGTGCAATGAAATAAAAACTAAATGAAAATAGCAAAATATTTTCTAACCGTGGTACAGCGAATGGGAAAGTCAACAAACGCCAAAATTCAAAATTATTAAAAATACGCTCAGGGATTAAACTAAGAAATTGATTTGCCCAAGCACCACTTATATAATTTGCACAATACCCTAACAAAACTACAAATAGTAAAGTATGAGAAAAACTATATTTTGTATGCGAATTATGCATTATTATTTGTCCTCGAATTGCTTCAACAACTCGTCAATATTTTCTATTTTGAAATATTCATAAAAATCTTCATTAATTGCTATCATCGGAGCTCCGCCGCAAGCTCCCATACATTCCACTTCTTCTAACGAAAATTTACCGTCTGAAGTTACTTCATTATTTTGAATATTTAATTTTTCGACAAATTTATCTAATACTTTATCTCCACCATTAAGCATACATGACACATTAGTGCAAACTTGTATATGATTTTTACCCATTGGCTTTTTGAAATACATAGTATAGAAATTAGCAACACCTTCTACGTGAGCAATAGGCAACTCTAATAAATAAGCAGCATATCTCATAACATCTGGCGACAACCAACCCCATTTTTTTTGAGCCATCCATAATAAAGGCATCAAAGCAGCTTGTTTTTCGGGATATTTAGATTTTATTGCTTCTAATTTTTCTATTTCTTCTTTTGAAAATTCTATATTCATAGTTATTTTTAAATGGTTTGTTTGATAATTTATATACTTTATGAGTCTCCTGTAAATTAAAACAGGTAACTAAGCATATAAACGCAAAATATGACGTTTTTGTGTAATATTTATAAAATAATTTCAAATTTTTAAATATTTTTCAATTTCTACTCTTTTTTCAGCTATCCACAAATCTTCTCTTCCTATTAATAAATATATAATTACTTTATTATTTGATGATTATAAACTGTGGAAAAGTTGAAAAGTAATTCTTGCAAAATTCGAACTGATTATATTTCAACTGCTTAGATTGTTAATATTGGGCTAATATATAATGTGGAAAACGTAAGGAAAACTAAATTTTTATACAGTCAAATGTGGATAATAATAATAGTTAACATTGTTATGTGGATAACTGTGGAAAACTTTGAAGAAATCAACACAGAATATTATTAAACCTTGATATTTTGTGGAAAACTATTTTACAAGTTTTAAAATAGTTTGTAAGGTGTAATAATACTTAAGTGTT
>CAZIIZ010000011.1:0-15063 GCA_964539225.1 uncultured Hyphomicrobiales bacterium
ATTTTGACTCCGTCAGCAAGAGTATAATTACTATTCGGATCACCGAGGAATCCGGTGAGCGGAGAATTCTTAGTATCGAAATTATTTATTATTAGCTTTTCTTTGTCGTATTCGATTCTCGACAATCCGTTTCCCCAAGTACCATAATATATTTTACCGTCGGGAGCTGCATAAACATTATAATATTGGTTAGTATGTGCTGATGGATTATTGTTCAAAGTAACATTTGTCCATTTACCTTCTGGAGTAAATAAGGAAAATCCTCGTCCGGCGGAAGCATGACCGGTAGCCAGCCATAAATTACCGTGCAAATCAGTAGTTAAATCACTAAATGAACGTTTCAAAGGCGAATTAAATTTTGATAGTGAAATAGAATTATTATTAGTGATTCCAACGCCATTTTCTTTATATGCTATTGCTAATTTGACATTTGTACCGTCGGATATTAGCTCGACAGCGGCAATATTAGTATTTTTATCGTCATATAATGGATGCGAAATTGGTAGCCTATTCTCATTCAATTTAGCTATCCCGAATTGATCTGAAATATATAATGAATCGTTAATATTCAGCAAACTCGTAATAATTGAATAATCTGCATACTTGGTAACAATTCTGAATGTGTCAGCTTGCAATTTAATAACAATATTAGTATCTGAAACCGCATAGAGAGTATCTTTGATTTCTACTAAATAGTTTGTATTATATTTGTTTGTTATGCTACCTATTAAAGCTGGATAGGAAGTCCAATTCGCAGGATTTTGTATCAGTTTACTCAGATTTGCTGTTGCGATTCCTTCGTCGCTTGCGGCGATGATGTTGCCTTTGCTTATCAATAATTTATTGACTTTGGCAAAACGATTAAAATTTGCTATTTTGGTAATTGTCTCGGTAAATATTTTGTGCTGAATATCATATACCGCTATACCGAATCCGCCGGATATATAAGCAAAATCACCATCAACGACTATATCAGTAATTACGTTATTCGTAAATCCTGAACGTTTGATATCCGTGTTCGATTCGCATTCGAGATTTTCAGTAAATATTTGAAGCGTACCGTCGTAAGTGCCGGCAATAAGCAATTGGTATTTGGGGCAATATGCCAACGCAGTAACTTCTAAGCTACTCATACCACTTTCTGAACTTAAATAGACTGGGTCAGACTCCGGTGAATTAATATCGACAAGCGTAATGCCGCCATTTGCTCCGCACCATAAGCGAGATTTTGCATCAATTGCCAGACTGTTTACATCAGAGAATGCGGAATGAGTTTTCCAGTTAGTCAAGCTGAATACAGCATCACTAGCATTAGAAGCAATAATATTTGCTAAAAATATAAATACTGACACGAGTGCTTTGCACTTCATAAGTTATCCTCTAAATAATTTTTGCGTTATATTTAATTTCGGTAGCAAATATTCGATATTGTTCCGCTTGATGATTTGAATTAATTATTTAACTTGCGATAGTAATGAAATCATTTCGATAGCACTTGTGGCAGCCTCGAAGCCTTTGTTCCCAGCTTTTGTTCCGGCTCTTTCTATGGCTTGCTCGATAGAATCAGTGGTAAGCACTCCGAAAATACAAGGGATACCGCTATTGAGTCCTGTGTTTGCTATTCCTTTGGTTACTTCTGAAGCGATGTAATCAAAATGAGGAGTAGAGCCGCGGATTACTGCACCGAGAGCGATTACAGCATCGTAATTATTGGTCATAGCAAATTTATCTACTACTAATGGTATCTCGAAAGCTCCGGGGCAATAGGCGATAGTTATTTTATTCTCATCGGCTCCGTGGCGTTTCAATGCGTCTAAAGCACCTTCTAATAATTTACTAACTATGAAATGATTCCAGCGAGACACTACGATAGCAAATGATTTGTCCTTAGCGTCGAAATTTCCTTCAATTATTTTTGGCATTGTTGTTACTCTTATTGGTTCAAATTAGATTGATATTAAACATCAAATATTAATACGTTTTACACGACTAAAACGAATTAATATTGTTATCGGTAATGAATAAATTGCTTTATTAAATATTGGTAATATAAATAAAGTCTCATAATAATGCTGTATTTATATGGTATCTGACATTTTAGGTCTTAGTATTAATCATGTTCCTTACGCATTCATTAAATAATTTGACTCCATAATTTATACTAATATATATTCCCGAAAGATGCCCAATACTTCGCATGTATTGAGCATCTCGTAAAAATTCTATTATGATAATTATCTATTTATAGTGCAAAATATAAGAATAGTTGAAAAATATTATCCTATCTACTCTATATAGAAATTATCTTTCTTAAACTTTTTCTCTAATGTCGTTATGGCTGTTTTGGCTTCTTGATAAGAAGAATAGCCCCATAATTTAATTTGATAATGAGCGAATCCGGATTCGATTACACGTTCGTAGTACGAACGGTATCCGCGTTTACGCCAAGTATCTTCTAAGTATTGGGCTTTGTCTTCAGATTCTGCTTCTCCGGCTACTATCTCGAATGGGTATTTGTCCGGTTCGAGCCAGCGGATTTCCACTCTGCGATTGAATCCTTCTTGCCAAGGCAAATGAGACATATAGTACAAAGGCTTGCGGTATCCGCGAGACTTAGTGATTAATTGAGTGCTGGGTACGCCCTGATTAACTAAGTATTGTTTGATTGCTTCTGCTCTTTTTTGCGATAATTGCAAGTTGAACGAATCAATACCTTCTTCGCCTGTATTACCAATTAATTCAATACTGTATTCCGGATTATCCAATAGAGTGATAGCAAGCGAATCCAATAGGGAATAGTACTCATTGGTGATTATGCTACTTTTATTGTCGAATATTGCAACGGCTTGATATTGAGAATACTCAGGTATAGGATGAGGGAAAATATTAACATTCGTTTTTAGCTCGCTGCCCTCGGAATCGAATCTAAGAGTGGTTTGCAATTCATCGCATTTGCCTGCTTTTCCGGTCTCAATGATGTCTGAAGGTAAGTCAAATATAGTAAATACTATTTGATAATAGTTCTTTAGACTGAATGCAATTTCGTTCAATATGTTTGGAATATTTTTCGCTTCATCATCGAAAATATGATATAATCTTCCGCCCGAACTGCCGCAAATATAATTCAAGAAATAGGTTTTCAAAGCATCACCGACAGCTATAATATAAATCGGTACGTCGGCATGCTGAGAAATATTAATCAAATCTGCCGCTGTGTAAACTAATGAAGAATTATCATTGTAATGAGTTAACACTACCAACGCTTTGCAATTACTTGATTTCGGGAATTGCTCTATGCTTTTATAAACTGCTTTATAGAATGCGTTGAGTCCGCTCGGTTCAGTAATCGTTAAATTGCGAAATTGTGCCATTGCTGTTTCCGGCGATTGCATCGGAATCAGTTCAGTTGGTTTATGATTAAATATGGAGAATTGAATTCTGTCTTGCTGAGTCAAGCCTTCTGAAAATTTGGATAAGGCTTCAACAATAGATTTATTATCTGTCGATGCTAATGAATTATCCAATAATATAGAGAAATCGCATCCCATGGCATTGGGTGGCGGTATTATCATCTTGCTGTTGCTGAAAGTAACATTCGAAAATTTTTGGTCGTCGCAACCGTATTCCAATGTGAATGAAGAAGAACTTTTGCGTATGTCTTTTTTTACAAAATTCCCGTATTTATCTAACAACAAAGCACGTAGATATATTTTCCAACCTTGGTTTGTTTTCTCGTGCATAGTGCGAGTAACTCGGAGTAATTCAGGGTTGTTATTTCCATCGGATATACCACGGAAGTATTCAGATTCTTCGGAAGTAGATTCTTGATAATTTGGGAATGGTTTGATTGGACCGCGTTGAATCGGTTGAGCATCGTTATACTTCGGATTTGGATTTTCGTTAGGTACGAAATCAGATTTTCCTGCTGTCGAATCTGCGACAGTTTGGCTGTTATTTTTGGGAACTTGGCGATTATCCTCAACTAACTGCCCATCGACTATTAATAATTTTCTGTCAATCAATGAGTCTATATTCCCTTGATAAGCTCGTACTACAAATTCCTTAGAATATTCAGCAGCAACTTTCATAGAGTCAATCGGTTCGAAGCTATTCTTCAAACCATCCACATAGACTCTATCGGCATTGACAAAATGCCAATTAATCATAACCGAATCGCCGACCTGAGCTTGATATTCATTCGGAGTGTATTGCTTGCCTATTTCCGGCACTGAGCAGGAAGCTAAGACAATAACGAAGCAGGCAATTAATAAATTGCTTAACCCTGCTAAATAACTATTTGTAGTATATTTGTTTTTCATAAACGATATTATTTAAACTGAATAATATTCAAATTTTTTATTATTGCCCCTTTGTATTTGGGGACTAAGGACTATCTAAAGTATTATTTGCAAAATTTACTTCGATTAAACGAAGCAAGAGCTTACAAATAATAAATTTATTACACTTTGATGCGTAAATTATTTCAATCTGTATTTTGATATAATCCACACAGTAAAGTCAAAAAATTAGTAATCCATACTAATATTATCATCGTATGAAGTAAAAGAACGTCCACATCGCAATAATATTCAATTTTATAATATCATTTATTATGCCAAACTATGTGTTTAATCCTTAAATCACCACACATAGTCTATATCGGCTAAAACATATCCAAAATTAATAGGGCATCTTCAGAAACTCTGCTTTTATCCCAAGGTGGATCGAATGTAATCAATACTCTTGCGTCCTTCACTTCGGGAATTTCGCGAATTGTAGTTTGAACTTCATTTGGTAATGCTCCTGCTTCTGGACAATTTGGTGCTGTCAGAGTCATGAGTACGACTACTTCGTTCGACTCGGTAATTTGCAAATCATAGATTAAGCCCAAATCCCATACATTTACCGGTAATTCCGGATCATATACTGTTTTGATGGCATCTATAATTTTTAATTCTAATGCTTTATTTGACATTTTCCATTCTCCTCTGTATCTGTTGTGGTAGTATTAGTTTTGCCGTGTATAGCATTATTCATGGTGTGCCAAGCTAAATTTGCACATTTTATGCGAGATGGGAATTCACGCACTCCTGCAAATACTGCGATTTTGCCCATAGCATCCAAATCAATTACTTTATCCATATCCGCAGTAATCACATCATGGAATTCATTGAAGTATTGCTTGGCTTCGTCTAGGGTTTTCCCTTTAATTAATGTAGTCATAATCGAAGCTGATGCTTTAGAAATGGCACAGCCGTTACCACTGAATTTCACATCTGTAATTACATCGCCATCAATTAACAATTGCACTTCGATTTGATCGCCGCATAGTGGATTGTGTCCGTCGGCAGAATGTGTGTGCGGCTCTAATTTTCCGAAATTTCTCGGATTTTTATTATGGTCTAATATTACTTGCTGATACAAGTCATTTAATTCATCATTCATAGCTTTTTTATATCTTTAGTGTATATAATTTCTATTAGTTAATCTATATATATCGAATTTACTAATCATCAAATATTAGTAACTGTATAACGTTTAATACGTCTGTTATATTATAAATTAGAATAATAATATCGTATAAATATATGAGAGGCAATCAAATGAGAAAATTTCACATAGCACTTTTAATTACATTCAGTACTTTCCTATTCGCAACACCTAAGTCCAATGCTCAAGTAGGAATAGGCTTCGTCGGTGGACTGTCCACACCGAGCGATGAAATTAATAATATCTATAATTCTGATCAATTGAACAACGTAGGTAAGCTTGTTCGAGAAGGAGCTAAAACCGGGTATAATGTCGGAGTAAAAATTAGAATGCCTTTAGCCGCCGGAATTATGTTTACCGGAGGAGCTGCTTGGCATCGTTTTCCCGAATCGACTATTGACGTGAAAGATCCTAATACGGGAAATACACTCCTTGTTTTGAACACGGTTCAGGACCTTATTCCAATTACTGCGGGAGTGAACTTCTATTTATTCAATTCAGGAATTGGTGTATATGGTACGGGCGAATTGTCGTATAATTACAATAAAAACACAGTAAATGTTGATTATGGTGGAATGTCGGTTCCGGCGAATCTTGATTCATCGCCTACCTATAACAGAGTTGGAGCCGGATTCGGAGTAGGCATCGACCTCAATGCTTTTTTATTCCTTGCCAATTTAGAAGCAAAATATAATTATTCAAATATTATCGGCAGAGACAGCGACGAGAAATTGAAATCATATTTCACATTGACTCTTGGAATTTTCTTTGGCTCGGCTTCTTCTAAATAGTTTTTGATTTAGATTTAAAATTGTAAAGCCTCACAATTTTATCTGTTAATCTGATAAAAATCGAGAGGCTTTTTTTGTATCAAAATAATTTTCTAACTATATAATTTGAATAAACGGAATGATAATTCATTCCAAAATTATGACTGACGGCTTCTATGATAATAAATATTGATTAGATAACGAAATAATTGATTATTGCAAGAATATTTTTTTTTCTTACAGAATATTATTTATATATTTGTATCTTATGATTATAAAAGATTAGAACAGAGTTTATAATCAAAAAAAACTAAGACTGATTTTTAAAACGTTATAAATGAACAGGTGAAATATGGCACAGTATAAGATCACAAAATCTGAAACTTCTAAGATCAACAATGTAAATTGGGACGATCTAAAATTCGGATTTTACTTCACAGACCACATTTTTATTAGTGATTATGCCGATGGTGAATGGAACGAAGGCGAAATCGTACCCTATGGACCAATGCCGGTAGAGCCCACTATGTGTACTCTGCACTACGGACAAACAGTATTTGAAGGATTAAAAGCATTCCGTTCTAAAACGGGCGGTGTGAATATTTTCCGACCAATAATGAACGCTAAACGTTTAGCTCATAGTTCTGAAAAAGTTTGTATCCCTACTTACGACCCTGATAAATTGGTACAAGACATCGTAGAATTAGTAAAATTAGAAGACAAATGGATTCCTTCGCAAAGAGGTCATTCATTATATATACGTCCTTTGGTTTACGGATCAGGCAATTTCTTGGGCGTGCATCCTTCTGCGACTTACAGATGTATAATCATGGCTTCTCCGGTTGGTGCTTACTATAAAGAAGGCATTAATCCAGTTAAAATTAAAGTTGAAAATGGCTATACTCGTGCAGTACGTGGCGGACTTGGTTCTGCTAAAACTGCTGCTAATTATGCAGCTTCATTATTTGCTGGTACTCAAGCTCAGAAAGATGGATATGCTCAGGTATTATGGCTTGATGCTATTTCTCGCGAAGTAATCGACGAAGTTGGTGCTATGAATATTATGTTCCTTATCGGCGATGAGTTAATCACTCCATCGTTAGACCAAGGCACAATTTTAGCCGGCGTTACTCGTGATTCCGTGCTTACTCTTGCTCGTGATTGGGGAATGAAAGTATCCGAACGCCACATCACTATCGACGAAGTATTCGAAGCTCATAAATCAGGCGAATTAAAAGAAGTATTCGGCACAGGTACTGCTGCAGTAATTTCTCCGGTTGGTCTGTTGAACTACAACGGCGAAGATATGATCATCAATGATGGCAAAATCGGTGCATTCTCTCAGAAAATGTACGACACTATCACCGGTATTCAATACGGCGAAATCGAAGACAAATACAATTGGAATTTGCACATTGATATGTAATTATCAGTTTGCATATTGAACTATTTCAAACAGCTTTCCAGTTTTAATCGCCGGAAAGCTGTTTGATTATTAAGGAGTTTTATTCGTGAAAAATATTAAAATGATTATTATAATGTTAGTAGGTTCAGCCGTTTCATTATTTGCCAAGCAAGACGATTGGACTTTCGGAGCGGGAACGCAATTGATTACTCATACCAAAGGCTTGAGCGATTTGTATTATCCGGGATTTGGACTAAATTTCAGTATCAATAAATATGTGTTTAGTCAAGGTTCAGTTGGTTTTCAATATTCCGGTAATTATATATTGGCAAAGAACCGAAATATCTTAATTCCGGATATGGCGATTTGACTAACAAAAATTGGGCGATGAACCACGATTTTGTACTTAATTTCAAATACTATTTGTCATCGAAGGATAATGTAGTTTCACCTGTAATTGGTTTAGAGAGCGGTTTATCTTTACTTTATACGACTGATAGATTTGAAGATATATATGGCAATCAATTTTTGCAATATGATAGAACGCATGTACTGTACTGCATTTCGCCTTTAGCCGGATTATCTATACCAATTTCAGACAGAATTGCTGCGAACTTGCTTCTAAAATATACTTGGTCTTTATTTAAAAAAGATGAACCTTATAAATATGTTGAACCTTGGACTGATTTCGATTCTTTCCAGCATTTTGACATGCAATTGACCTTCAACTTTAAATTGTAGTTATAGCAAATTGAACTCAAAATAATTCAAGCTCTCTGATGCTATATCGGAGAGCTTGAATTGTAAACAGTATAATATATTTATTTCGAGCTATGCAAAATTATATCTTTATTGATTTCTTCATTCTTACGCAATATTTTACATTTAATCGTATCTCCAGGTTTTTTATTTAGCAATACGTCCTTAATCTGTTGTGATTTGGAAATGAATTGGTTGTCTAAAGAAACGATAATATCTTCTTCCTTGATTCCGGCTTGATAAGCGGCTCCGTATAATTCAACTTCTTTAATAAAAAGTTTATTGTCTTTATCTGTTACTTCAATATTTAAAGAAGGTTTATACGAGAAATAATCACTAGTTAAATCTTTGGTTGTAAATTCAGATAGCACAAATGATAGAGTTTTTAATACTCCATTCCTATATATAGTCATCGTCAAAGAATCGCTCGGATGCTTTATTATCATGATATTTTTCAAATCACTAGAATTGGTTATTTCCTTTGAATCGCATTTCGTGATAATATCATCTTTAAGTAATCCTCCGGCACTTGCTGAAGATTTTTCCGCAACTTCTGTAATTACAATACCTTTGTTTTGCGGAGAATTGAATTTCTTCGCTGTCTTTTCATCAAGTTCGTCAAAATCTATCCCTAAATAAGGTCTATTTACAAAACCTTTGGTCATTAATTGCTTAGTAATATTCTTTACAATCGTAGAAGGAATAGCAAATCCATACCCAATGCTGTATCCGGTACTGGAGTATATTGAAGAATTTATTCCAATTAATTCCCCTTTGTAATTAAACAGTCCTCCGCCAGAATTTCCAGGATTTACAGCAGCATCGGTTTGGATAAAATAGCTCATTGAGGATTTCCCATCCTTTGTTTTTATTATATCTTCGCCCCTGCCAATAGCACTAACTATACCAGAGGTAAGAGTTCTCGACAGTCCAAGCGGACTACCGAGAGCTAAAGTTAATTCTCCAACCTCTAGAATATCGCTATCGCCAAACTCAATTGGCTTTAGATTATCTGTATAAATTCTGATTACAGCTAAGTCTGTATATTCGTCGGTGCCTACAATATCAGCTAAATGCACTACACCATCTGTCGTAGTTATGAAAATACTATCTTTTTCAGAATCTTCCACTACGTGGTTGTTGGTGATGATATATCCATTGGGTGTTAAAACCACTCCTGAAGCAATTGCAGTAGGCTTTTCTTTATAACTAAGGCTATCATTAAATTCGCGATAATACTTTTTCCAATACTTAATTCTATTATTTTGATGTTCTAAAGGAATTTTAATATGTACTGATTGAGGCTGAATATGTTTGTTGATTTTTATTAGCTCTTGATTGTACAACTTCAATAATTCTGATTGGGCGTAGAGATTTATACTTGCAGAGCTTGTTAATATTAATAATGATGCTAATAGTTTGTTTTGTATAGTCATTGAATATTGTCCTATAATTTTAATTTTTTATTTGTAACACCAGGAAACGGTATTTGACTCTTTTTGAAATAATTAGGTTCAAATATCATGTTTACAGTTTTTTTTGCAGCTGTAACGTATTCGCTCGAAGCATATTCTACCACCGCTTCTGAAATCAGATAATTATACTGGCTTGCTGCCAAATTAAAGAAATGTGCATTCTGAACTAAGCCATAATGTTGAGTTGACCACAATATTGTATTATCTTTTGTATCAATTAAAGCTGCATTTGGTATATAAAGGAATCCTCTTGACAAGTTTATATCTTTATCATATAGATACCAAGCATAGTATGCTTTGTAGTAAACAATGAAAGCAGCATCATAGCCTAAGTCTTTTGCATGCTGTACTACAGAATTAACCATTATTGGCTTTGTGTGGTCTAAATCAGTTACTTCTTTTGCCTTAAAACCTCGATTGGAAATATAATCAGCACACTGAGTTGATAATTCAACACTCGGACCTTTAGTCTCTGAGCTTGGAGTTAATTCCAAATCCGGTGTGATTTTCTCCGGGAAATACACATAGCTCGTATTCAGACTCCATGTACCATCAGAATATCCCTTTGAAAACGCATAAACAGCAATTTTATTAATATTTCTGCTGCTAAAATCATCTACTAATGTACAATGATAATGCTTATTAATTGATGAAAAATGGAAAGTATCAAAAGTACAGGAATTTAGCAATAGTAACAAAAGCATAGCATATATATATTTTTTCATTCTTTATATCCTTATATTATAAATCAAAATTTAAACTACTTATTAATGAGAGCTTGATTCCATGCTGCATTAGCGATAAGGTTCTAGATTCGTTTTCTCCATGGTATTCATTAGAAACTAAATCTAAGTCATATTCAAGTCCACTTAGCTGGTAGGAAACTATCGCATAAATACCAACAATACGAATAGGAATTCGAAAGCCTATACCTGCTTCGAGTTGATAATAAAAATTACCAATAGAGCCGCCTGATGTATTCGGAACAATATTGCTTCCTGATATTCCTAAGTTAATCTCTAATAGCGTAGCGAAGTTGAATGTAGAATCAAATCCTTGAATATTTTTTATTCCAAAGAACAAAATACTTGGTGCTGAAATATCTTTTAACGAATAATCATTTGATTTTAAGTACTCTTTCTTCAAATCAAAAAATGAAGAATTTACAGACATTTTTCCAATTCTAACACCTTTATAAGAATCTCGTCCAGTAGTTCTATAAAGAAAAGAAAATCTATCTCCCAGCCAAGATTTCTGATATTCAAGTTGAAAATTCTCGAAATACGCTGCAAAATTTATATCATCTAATCCATCTAAACTATACGATGCCGATTCAGGAAAAGAAGACTCATTAATTCCAGCAGTATATTCAGTCTTCATACTTTTCCCTAACCCTAAAATTACACCGAAAGGAATTTTTGTGCCGGCTGAATCAATTTCTTTTAAATTATGGAAAAATGGATCTTTCGGACTATTTGCAAGTTGTTGTGAAAAAATATTTGGTGGGGCAAAAATACAACTAAATGTAATAAGTAAAATATAGAAGCTTCTTTTCATATAGAAATCCTCAATAATGTAAAAAGTATAATGATATGGTTAAATGCTATATCAAATCTAATTCGAAAGTAATAATTTATAATTTTATAACATTTCTACAAAAATATAAAAATATTTTTAATAAATCAAAAGTTTTCTCGATTTATTTTGAAATATAATGGTTTATGATATTCAATCAGCTAAATACACTACACCATCTGTCGTAGTTATGAAAATACTATCTTTTTCAGAATCTTCCACTACGTGGTTGTTGGTGATGATATATCCATTGGGTGTTAAAACCACTCCTGAAGCAATTGCAGTAGGCTTTTCTTTATAACTAAGGCTATCATTAAATTCGCGATAATACTTTTTCCAATACTTAATTCTATTATTTTGATGTTCTAAAGGAATTTTAATATGTACTGATTGAGGCTGAATATGTTTGTTGATTTTTATTAGCTCTTGATTGTACAACTTCAATAATTCTGATTGGGCGTAGAGATTTATACTTGCAGAGCTTGTTAATATTAATAATGATGCTAATAGTTTGTTTTGTATAGTCATTGAATATTGTCCTATAATTTTAATTTTTTATTTGTAACACCAGGAAACGGTATTTGACTCTTTTTGAAATAATTAGGTTCAAATATCATGTTTACAGTTTTTTTTGCAGCTGTAACGTATTCGCTCGAAGCATATTCTACCACCGCTTCTGAAATCAGATAATTATACTGGCTTGCTGCCAAATTAAAGAAATGTGCATTCTGAACTAAGCCATAATGTTGAGTTGACCACAATATTGTATTATCTTTTGTATCAATTAAAGCTGCATTTGGTATATAAAGGAATCCTCTTGACAAGTTTATATCTTTATCATATAGATACCAAGCATAGTATGCTTTGTAGTAAACAATGAAAGCAGCATCATAGCCTAAGTCTTTTGCATGCTGTACTACAGAATTAACCATTATTGGCTTTGTGTGGTCTAAATCAGTTACTTCTTTTGCCTTAAAACCTCGATTGGAAATATAATCAGCACACTGAGTTGATAATTCAACACTCGGACCTTTAGTCTCTGAGCTTGGAGTTAATTCCAAATCCGGTGTGATTTTCTCCGGGAAATACACATAGCTCGTATTCAGACTCCATGTACCATCAGAATATCCCTTTGAAAACGCATAAACAGCAATTTTATTAATATTTCTGCTGCTAAAATCATCTACTAATGTACAATGATAATGCTTATTAATTGATGAAAAATGGAAAGTATCAAAAGTACAGGAATTTAGCAATAGTAACAAAAGCATAGCATATATATATTTTTTCATTCTTTATATCCTTATATTATAAATCAAAATTTAAACTACTGATGATTGATAGCTTAATTACGCGTTGAGTATTGGAAATAGAGCTTTTTTCTATTGTTGTTTGATAATAATCGTTATATCTTTCAACATTTACAGGGTATTCACAATCACTAATTTGATAAGATAATATTGCATAGAGTCCAACAATACTAATAGGTATTCTAAACCCAATACCAAATTCTACACCAATATACAAGGTTTTTATATCTTCTATTCTAACAGTAGTATTACCAAATAATTCCGAGGCAGAAAAGCCAAAATTTAGATCTATTAAAGTTACAAAGCTAAACGTGGAATCATACCCTTTAATTTTTTTATAACCGACGAACCATATATTTGGTACACTATTTTCGATGACCTTGTCATATTCATAATCTTCAATTTCTGGTGACTGAGTTCCAGTAAATTTTGAATCAACAGACATATTACCAATACGAAATCCAGAATACGCATCTCTACCGGTAGTTCTGTATAACAAAGAAAATCTATTTCCGATCCAAGACTTCTGATATTCAAATTGAAAATTTTCAAAGTAAAAAGCCAAATTAATATCATCTAAAGCATCCATTTTATAGTTTTGGTTGGAAAACAAACCTGAGGTGATTGACCGCTCATACTCAGTATTAAAACTTTTCCCTAAACCCAAAATTATACCAAAAGGAATTTTAGTGCCGGCTGAATCAATCTCTTGTAAATTATGGAAGAACGAGTCCTTCGAACTATTTGCATGTTGCTGAGAAATTGCTCTCGGAGGTACAAATGCGGAGAACAGAATAAAACTCAATAATAAAAATTTTCTTTTCATTTAAAATCCTCAATTTAAGAAAACAATGTGAATTATATTATCAATTGAATTAATTATGCAATTACATTCAATAAGAATAAATTATTATGCAAAAATAAACATATTTTTAAATATTTCATAGTAATATTTTTCCCAAAAGAGCTATTGGGTTATTTTAGCGGCTATAGATTAGATAGATTAGATACTTACAAGATAATATATAATTCAAGCTCTCTGATGCTATATCGGAGAGCTTGAATTGTAAATATACTAAATCAGAATATTCTGTAGTATCGTTTAATCTATTTTTTCTTCTTTTTATTATGCTTTTCAATTGCCATTTGCATAGTTAATCCTATTTCAGCAGGAGTTTCGGCTACTAATATTCCTGCGGAGCGTAGTGCTGCTATTTTATCTTCGGCTGTGCCTTTGCCTCCGGAAATAATTGCTCCGGCATGTCCCATTCGTCTGCCTTCGGGAGCTGTGCGTCCGGCTATAAATCCTGCAATCGGTTTTTTAACGAATTTCTTGACGTATTCAGCTGCGGTTTCTTCGGCATCTCCGCCGATTTCGCCTATCATCAATATGGCTGTGGTGTCTGGATCTTCGTTGAATAATTTAATAGCATCAATAAATTGAGTGCCTACTATTGGGTCGCCTCCAATGCCGATGCAAGTTGACTGCCCCAAATCTAAATCGGACAATTGCTTCACAGCTTCGTAAGTCAAAGTTCCACTCCGAGACACTACGCCGACTCCGCCAATTTTATGAATAAAGCCCGGCATAATTCCCAATTTGCATTCGCCTGGTGTGATTACTCCCGGACAGTTTGGTCCAATTAAGCGAGATTCTGAGTGGTCTAAAGCGGCTTTTACGCGTATCATATCCGAGACCGGTATTCCTTCGGTAATTGCTACTATCAAGCCAATTTCGGCTTCTATCGACTCTAAAATGGCATCTGCGGCGAATGCTGGAGGAACAAATATAATAGAAGTATCAGCTTTAGTGGCAAGTTTCGCATCTCGAACTGTGTTGAATAGAGGGACTGCTTTTTTGAATGGGATGTCGGGCTTGCCTTTGTACATATCGCCGCCCTTGCCCGGAGTAACTCCGCCGACGATTTTCGTTCCGTATTCTATCATTTGCGAAGTATGGAAAGTGCCTTCGGCTCCGGTAATGCCTTGCACGATAATTTTGCTTTTTTTGCTTACTAAAACGCTCATAATCATTCCCATTTATTTCAATAATCATTTTTATTTTTAGTCTGATTCTATGGAACTGATTGACTCACTAGTTCCGTAATATTAGACTTATTGATTGTAACGTAAAAGCAAATAAAATATTTCTTATTCTGCTTAAATTATCTACAATCTAGTTTGCCGTTTAGCCCAAACTTTACAAACTTTACAGAATTTACGTAATATGAATTCCAAAGGTTATAGATTACTCTTAATTTTTGATGCTTACATTTTTA
>CAZIIZ010000012.1:0-14948 GCA_964539225.1 uncultured Hyphomicrobiales bacterium
GAGATTGTTTAATCATTTCAAATGAAGTTTCGTTGCATTCAGCATAATGATTATCGAAATATATATCATCTAAAGTGATTGGTTTTTGTGGAATCCATTTGAATACCCAATTATCACACCATGGAGCATCTCCCTGGCATTCTGCTTGAAAATTAAGTTCATCCTGATCAGGAACAATTGGCACAGGCGGGATTTCTACATCTGGAATGGATATATATTGATTTTGTGGTGGCGGATTGGGACATTGGCTTGGTAAACAAATTGCAAACCAATAATCCGAAGCGGTAAAAGCAAAATAATTTGTTGCAAAGGCAGCTTTAATTGCTTCAGCATTTGTTATATCTACTGGTGAGTTAGCTAAAACAGCATCAGGAATATAACAATCATCGTTACATTTTTGAAGAAAGGCATCATAAATACATTTTACCTTCTCTGCATTTACAACTCCACGAAAGTTGTTATCAATAGGGGTTTCAGTATTTTTATCTTTATAAGCAATACCATTTTTCCACCATATTGGGATTGTCTTATTCCAAAAGCAGGTTTTATATATCGGTTGCCCCACTACTAACATGTTTTTATTTATTAGATATTGAATGATTCTTTCTTCAAATCCTCTTTTTTTACAGCTCTCCTTACAGTCATTAGTTAATCTTGCAATATATTCATTAATACAATTAAGAGTAATATTTCCAGATGCATCAATACACTGCCCTAATTCATCTAACATGTCATCTCCGGTCGGTTTTTTAAACTTACCCTTAATTTCTGTTTGAATCTCATCTGGAGTTCTATAATTATTAACACAATCACATAAATCATTCCAAGTATATCCGGGTTTTAATGTAGTAGTAGAACCAGAAGCATACATATCATTACAATTACCCACAGGACTAGCAGGATTATAAAGAAAATATTTGTGGGCATTGATTAAATAACCTGTCCCAGCATTAGTAAGATCAAATGAATTTGTACAAGTTCCAATCAAATTTTTACCGGTAGCATTCAAAAAAGATTCTAATAAATCATATTCTTGATTTATTTTATATCCCCCGCTTGAATTTGGAATAATACCTAAATCTAAATACGCTTCAACCGTCGCAATCCATGCTTTAGATAGTTGTTTATCGGTATAAGAACCGAGGCTCATATTAGTTACAAGCATATCAAAATATGCATTACTAAGCGGTACTTTAAAGAAACGACCTGTATTAGGATTTCTCTTGTAGAATAAATCATTAATATTTGATAATTCTGAACCTGTAGGTTTGATTACAACTCCACTATTATTTTTTATTTCACAACCATAATATCGCCGATTTAGTTGATCGAGTAGATAAAGCTCAAAGTTGGATATAATATTATCGCAATCAAGAATAGGTATTTTAATATCATAACACTCTGCCCCAGGTCCGGTATACTCATAGAATTTATTATCACTACTTTTAGTCCATATTTTTTGGCTATTGCTTGCAGACCATGTTCTTGCCGCAAGATACGTATAAAAAGAATTAAGAGAATTAGCGTCAATTATCGGTGAATTAGGGTCATTGTTAATACTAAGAACATCAAGTCGTGTTTGAATCCAAGCCAACTCATCCTGAATTATTCCAAATGCAATACTAGATGACACCTTGTTTCGGATATTTGTAATCAACTGATTTTTAAGTTCTTCTACATTATTAATAGTAAGAACACGTGATGCTTCGTAAGTCCCTCGTGGCAAAGAAATTATATTTTGATCAGGAGGATATGTGGACACGCAATTATCGGCACTAGTACTATATACTGGTGCATCACCAATTTTGCCAAATTGGGCTTCGATTGATACTGCGAAATACAAACTACGCTCATTTATTGTGAGTAGATTTTGACAAGAATTGTCTAATACTATAGGAAGAGATGATAAATAATAATGAATCCCTACTTCATTTGATTCTTTGGGCAAACCAATCAACTTCTGAGTGATATAAGTATATGGTTTACCGTAAGATTCATATCCGTCAATTTTATACACATATTCGTGCGGTGTTTTATACTCTTCGTAATCTGAGTTAGCAGGTTCGTTTTGTAATTTTTCCAAATTTGTTGCCGACGGAACTTCCGGATTTATCGCAGTTGCGATTACCTGTCCTTCTTTATTTAAATAGCTAATAGATTGTATGTTATTTGCATCGGTCGTAACGATTTTTTTTACAGTTGCGGTTTCCGGTGTTTCATCACCAAATAAGGGTAAGATTT
Organism: uncultured Hyphomicrobiales bacterium; assembly: GCA_964539225.1. Lineage (GTDB taxonomy): Bacteria > Bacteroidota > Ignavibacteria > Kapaibacteriales > UBA2268 > CALLXS01. The sequence goes on from CAZIIZ010000012.1 coordinate 2,242, forward strand.
CTTCATCGGAAACTGCTTCGTAAGATATACGACTCGTATGATCATTTGCGGAATTATCAAACGCCGCAAATTGTTCTCCTACATTGCCTTGTGCTTTAACTCTACCTGTGCCATCCTCATCAAAGACTGTTCTTGCAAATGGATATCCACCGGCACTTGGTACGACATCAGTACTGGAAATATTTGGACCTAAATCATTATCTCCGTCATAGTATTCATTTAAATTGCCTCCGATTCCTTGATATGAAGCATCTAAGAGTGATGGGTTAGAGTATAATACCTCGTTCAAATTCGGAGTTAATATATTACGTTTATAGTATAGACCTGAATAATCTTCAGGTCTATAGTTAAATTCCGAATTATAATATACACCCTGATTTTCTTTATTTGGATAGGATAATGTTTTAATAGTATTACGCCCCAAATGATCATAGTATAATTGCGATACCAAAGAAACATCTCCTTCATTATCAATACTCTGCGATTGGCGTGGACGCATCAAATCATCATAGTGAGTAATATTCTCAAATATTTTACTCCCTTTATTTTCATCTTCTGTGATAATTTTTGAGCTAACCCAATTATTATTATCTGTCAAAAAATAATTCCCATTCACATAAACCATAGTTGGCAGTGGTTCTGTCGAATTCGGATTATAATCAAAGGTAGAATTAAATATATATGGACGATACGTAAACGTTCCATTTTTATACAAAGCCACCTGATTCCATTCCCCAAAATTCCGATCATTTGCCATATCTCCCGGATAATAATTCCCTACCGGACGTACTCTCCATAAATAAGCACCATCCCCCTCAGTTAACCTGACATCAATATATTTTTGTCCACTACCCGTATATAAGTTCAAAGCTTTTGACCAATCAATTTTCGCTGTCGGTTTCCAATGGCTCACTATTGCTGGATCTGTATTTTCTAATTTTAGTATTTGAACATGGTAATACGGTATTTTACTACCGGCACAATCATCAAATAATTCCCAAGCCAATCGGATAGGTTGTAACTTGTTTTTGTTGCTAGAATTAATCGTTGAAGAATAATAGCAATATATATTAGTGAAAAGATAATTATACTTAACATACAACAAGGGGTCTGTTAAAGCACCTGATTTGCGTGGCAAAACTTTAGGAGTTGCTTCATAATAAAATTCTAATTTTATTGATTTGTAAAAATTTAATAATTCAGTAGGTACTATTGTAGATGATGAGTTATAGGAAGTTCCATTTATTTCTATACTTTGAACATCTACACCTGTAATTGCAAAATTATCAATTAATTCATCTTTATTTGCCACCTTAATATAAAACAAATTAGGATCATTTGAAACAGTTACCTCAGAGACATTCATCGTATAATCTGAACTATATGATGCCGCCCTATTACCCATTAATATTTCTATAACTTGACCCGTACAAATTGGGTCGGGAGTTCCATTAGATAAATATTTTTTAACGGTAACTATCAATTTAATTTTGAAAGAAGTAATACCGGGAGACGAATTCCCAAATTCATATCTATCTCCTGTACTCAAGCGTAAATATAACTTACCTTCATATCGCTCCTGCAATACACAGTTCGGAGAAATAAAATTAGACTGTACCGCTAATTTCCTTTTATTATATTCCTGTGTCATTAATTGTGGAAGCGTAAACTCTTGCTTTTCTGAGATAGGCTGATAATTATACATTTGGATATCAACATCGCTATCCTCTGCCGAATTCGCATAAGGACTAATTAAGCAACTACATAACGTAAATAACAATATAACAAAATATTTCATCTTCTTTTTCATAAGCTGTATTAAATAATTATTTCAATTCTACAATTAATGTTTCTTATAGCACTAAATATACACCGACATTGATATTAACGATATATATTTTCTACTATACAAAATATATTTCTTCATCCGACTTAAAGCCGGATGAAGAAATATACAAGACTATTCAACAATGACCTTACAGTACTTAATTCGGTTAGTACCGAATTGTACTGTTACTATATAAGTTCCGCTTGCTAAGTCGGAATCTAATTTGAAATTCAACTCTCCGTTCGAAGTCATTGTATATGAAATATGAGCCGAAGCATTCATGCCACGACTATCATACAAATACACTCCTTCCAAAACGTCGCCGTAAGTATTGCCTAATTGCAATTTAGCACTACGATTTGATCCAATTGGATTAGGAAATGATTTTAATTCTTCGGGCATCGGAGGCAAGCGTTCCTCAATACCGGAACTTTCACAATTATCAACATACTTGAACAAAAACCAACCAACGATAATATAAGCTGTGGTCGGCGAACCAACTACTAAATCAACAGCCGTGCTATGTGCAGTACCTAAAGTGTCCTGATAAATACGATTCCAAGTATTACCACCATCTATTGTTCTGAAAGCTACAATATCACTCTTATTGCCGGACTCAGCAAAACCACCACATTTAGCTAAGGCATAACCTACGCTATCATTAGCAAATTGTATCTTTTGAATACCGCGAGAACTAAAATGATTCTCATGCATTTGCCGAACCCAAGTTAAACCACCATCGATAGTCTTATAAATAATACAATGGTAGGTATTCCCTATTTCTTCAAATCCAGCAATCCAACCTACATCTTTAGAAATAAAATCAATAGCCTGGAAATACGCCCAGTTACTACCGAATTGAGTAAATAAGTTATAAGTCCAAGTCAGCCCCTTATCTATGGATTTCCCAACTAAAGGACAATCTCTATTGTTTATGCGGGTATTTCCAGTTAAATATATAGTATTCGAATCAGCAATACATAATTTAGCCACATAAACACGTGTACCACCATTAGAAATATTAACCCATTTCGACGTTTTCCACCCATCGGTAGTCAAGGCAATTGTATCATACAAATGTTCAGCTCCGTGAGGCACACGTATTTGTTCAAAACACATGACACCAAGCCCGGTCGAATCTGTATCAAAATCGTTAAAGGTACGTGCATTTCTTAACATACCGTTATATGGTAATGAAGGTATTACTTTTATTCCATCCCATGACTTTCCGGCATTATCGGAATAAAGAAGAACCTCGTTCTCTCCGGCTACATAAATTTTATTAGCATCGAGTATTACAATCTTACGCATATTTAGCAAACTCGCACCCCAATATCCATCTGCAATCGTATCTGTTTCATAGACAGGATTATTATGAATATTACCTGCAAATAATTCAAATGTTTTGGCAGCATCAGTTGTACGCCAGAATAAAGCTCCCATCTGAGAATCATGAAGAATGGTATCTTGCACAAGCGGATGCTCCAAATAATACAGAATACTATCGCCATAAGCAGCTGTGCCACCCCAAGAACCGCAACCGATACCACCGGTAAATAATATCTTATGCGTATCCACCCGCCAACAACCCGAATAGGCAGGCACATTATACAGCACAATAAGCAATAAAATAAATAGTTTTTTCATAATTGTAATTCCCAATATTCTCTATCGTATTATTTTTGTAATGATATATTACCATTAGATAAAACAACATTATTTTGAGTTACTCGGTAATAGTAATTACCATTGCTAAAATTAGACAAGTTAAAGTCTATTACAAACTCATCACTATTTTTAACAACTTCTTTCTCAAACTTTATATTCCCTGATATATCTGTAATCTCAAATTTTAATGCTCCGGTTGCAGTACCGTTCAACTTCAAGGTAATCTGACCAGAGTTAGGATTAGGAGTTATTACTGAATTTAACAGTGAAGATTCTTTATGGTAAATTGTTCCCTTATTCAATTCACCGCATACTGATTTACAAGGATCGGTGCAAACATCAGAAGCAGGTATAGAAATTGTACACATAGCTGAATTTATTTGTTTATGACCATCAATTGTCTCCCAATATACCCTATATTGCTCAACACAACATACAGAACCTGTACAAGGCTCAATGATTGTCATATAATCCCACTTGTTGAATTGCAATTCATCTGTTTTGGCTCCATTGTTAGTAGTAACTTTTGGATTAATACCGGTCGATATGGCATCAAAAGGAATCCTATCCAATCGAAATACCCAAGGTGCTTTTTGTTCCAGTGGGGCATTCAACGGGCGTTGAGCCCAAACAACACTTCTCCAGCAATTTTTAGTGTACATAATAACATTACCAATTGGGCTTAATGGGTCACCTATAGGTATACCCGCTTCATTTACCAATAATTCAAGTACACTAAACCTTGCACTTTGGATGACAGAACCCCAAAAAGCTGGATTACTTTGATATTCTAATCTGCAAGAATAATCTTCATTACCAACAACTTGCGGAAATATATCTACAATCTCAAGATGAACTCCACCATTGCCAGGACAATCTGCCCAATATCCGGTAATTGTAAGTAATAAAGGACTACCAATAGAATGTCCACTACCAGCGACCACAGAAGTATAAAAACATCCGGGCAATGGAACATCTGTACAAATAAATATCTTCCATACCGGATCAGAAGTCGGTGTTCCTAATGGAGCAATTTGACATTTCGAAATCGAAGCATCTGTACTACAAGGCTTAGTAGCCTCATTTATACTACTGTGCGTAAGATACTTATCTCCGCCTAATTCTTTAAGCCTCTCCAACGCACCTCCTTCAGAAGTGAAACCTTCTTCAATCCTCCCTCCTTGTGCATACAAACCCATAGTACTTACACAAGAAAGAAACATAGCTATAACTAAACTTTTAAAACTAAAATATTCCATCATTAAACCTTATAAATTATTATAAAAACATTTTTATTCTTATTTTTTGCGAATAATTAAATCCTTTTTCAAGGAATCATTCACTTCTTTTTTAAATTCTTTAGTTCGATTATTATATTCCAAATCTTTGCGAGTTTTAATTTGGTTTTGAATATCCTGAGTATTAATTGATTTATTCATAATTTTAGTATCCGTATTAATGGAATCAAGCGATTTTTCGACTGACTTGATATTTTTCTTATTAGAATCAATACTTCCTTTGATTCCGTCAATATTTTTATCTACACCTTTAATAATACCATTTGAATTTGGAATTAGATGCAATGAATCTACAGACGGTAAATTGGGTTTTGTAAAATTAAACAACTCTATATCCTGTTTGTCCGGACTCATATTCAATTTAAATATATCAAATACAGCCTTGATTTCTTGGTCTTTATCTTCGTCTTCATCTTCATCAATTAGAATAGTCGGACGATTAAAATCTATCATTGTACCAGGATCAATGATAGAATTGGAATTATTATTCAATTTACCATAAGGATTAGTTGATGACTTTATTATTTCTGAACGTTTTATAACAGGGATATTATGAGAATTAGTAGCTACTGTACGAATACCGAGTCCGCTTTCTTTCATTACTCTTGTCAAATTACCTTTAATATCATATTGATAGTGCATTGCAAAATGATTATCATCGAGTACATCGCTTAATCTCTGCTTTTGATAATCATATACAAAGCATTGAGTCGCTGCTTCAATAGGTCTAAATAATATATCATCAATATAAATATTTGTACTATTATTACTAATTGATGTTTGAACGTAAATACTAACCGGATTAGCTACAATAATTCCCGGATTATTAACACTTATTTCCCAATCGTTGACACGAGCCTCGTACAATGACCATTCACCTGTTTGTATTTTTCTTATAAAAGGCTTAACACATGTATTAGTACCCTGCTTTATTATCATTTCTAAACTACAATCCGGAGTTTCAATCTTATCTGATTTTTCATCGGTTTTAGCCCACAACCTACATAGAACACCTTTTTCAGGATAATCATCAATATTTTCGTACATATTATTCGGCAACTTGATGTTATCAAAAACTTTAATAGTTTTTGCTTCAAATCCTAATTCGGAACATTCGTATTGGCTTGACAAGTTTCTTGAATATTGCCCTGCATGAGCATAATCCTTGGTAATATAACTTCTATCCATGATATTCATAGTTGAGTAATCAATTAGAGATTCGTGTTCCCATGACTGAAACGCACAAGTACCGTATTTGGCATTTGAGGCAACTAAACTAACAAATTCTTTTTCCAATACATCTCTAGTTTGATCGACTAATCTATTTGAAACACCAGGTATAGAAGGATTTTGAGAAGGAGTTTGAGTATAATAATTATACCCCGGTTGTCCGTAATATGCCGATGTATAATTACCAAATACATTTTTGCTTTCTAAAGCTGCCCCATAAGGAGAGTATTGAGTAATCGTAGTACCTTTTTTCCAATATTTATCCATATCAACCTGATGGAAGCTATTGTCTTTGCCTGGTATTAACATAAATGGAGCATTTTGAGTTGTACCTGCATAATAAATTCTATCATCATCCGGACCACCTGAAATACTTCTGCGTACTTCATCCTTATAAACATAAGATTCTTTGGTTCTCCATTGCCCACTCTCTCCAATTAACATTTTATTTACAACTTCTTTAGGAGTAGTCGATTTATCAGGATTTAGATTATAATTTTTTACGCCATCCCAATTAGATATTGATTTAGTAGCCGATGCCGCAATTACTCCTTCAGGAATTGTATATGTTGGTGTATATGTATCATAAAATTCTAAACAAGATAAGTTTTTACTCCAAGTATGCGGATATACTTTATCAGTATAATATTGAGCCGAATAGAGGTTCGAACCAGTTCTGTTTATTCCTATCTGTCCATTTTCATCTAAATATAAACCCTTAAAATCATCATTACTAGCATAATAACAATACCAATATAAAGGAGTTGAACAATATTCATCCGAAATAGGTTTCGCAGTTGAAACCATGCCCAGAGTAATGCGCATATCGTTTTGTGCACGATGTAAAATAACATTTTTTCCATCATCAGAAATAAATCTACCATATTTATATGCATCTTTTTCAAAATCATAATTATCAAATAAATCCGAATTACCATCAACAATACGTTCTGCTGATATTACGACAGCCTCGGCGGGATTTTTAATAGCATACATTTTTCTATTTTCCTCGGGCTTAACATAACTTCCTCTTATTACTCCAAATGGTAAAACATCGCCTGATTTTGAATCATTTAATGACAATATAAAACATCCTAATACCACTTCTCGTTTATATTTATCGATGATTACATAAACGTCTTTCCCATCTAATGCTAAGCCATTATCAGTAAGTATAATACTTTTAGTTGAGTTCGGACTTAGAAATTGACTCCCTTTGTAAAGTGAACCATTAATATCAAATGGAGTAAGCATATACTTGGCAATGTCTAATTTATCTTCAATCTGTGTCCTATAATTCGGTTTCAACTTTGCCATTGTATATCTATTTGGATATGTTTCAGGTACAACTGATAGATCGGGAATTTTAATTCCGCGTTCATCATCAATATAAATGTTCGGGTCAAACCAATTTATTTCAGGAATGTCATAATTTAAACGCATATTGTACATTTTTTCATACAAGATATTTAATCTGTCAATATACGGATAATTATAATTAAATCCGTTATTATTACTCCCATTTCGTTTCCTCACCGACATTTCACATCCGACAGTAAATGCCGGTTCATTACTAACGATTAATCCTTTAAAAGTGAAGTCATCAATGCTGTAAGAAATAGGTTCTCCATTAATATCTTTAAATACTACATATTTTAGTGCGTCAATAAAGCTTGCTTTGCTGCTTAATGAAACTATCCCACCATTCCCAACTGCTCTTGTTTGAAATAATATTTTATTTAACTCATCGATGAACGTTTTCCTTATATTCATTTCATCAATTGGAATATTTCCATTAGGACTCGCAACAGATTTGCTCATATTAAACGGAGTAATAAATCCGGTTGTAGGAGTCTTAAATGTACTATTTAGACCATACGTTGCAACTTCAGCATAAGTATTATTAAGCTTATTCTTCCTACCGCTTCGCTCAATATAAACATCAACCCCTAATCGAGAACAAGGCATAATGTAATTAGGCATAATATCAAGTGGTAATAAAGATACAATATTTCCTTGTACATTTTTGACCTGATACAATTCTTGATTAAACGATTTCGGCTCACTTCCCCTTGGCATCACTTTTACGATATCACCTTCTGAGAATAAATTAATATAATAACTCTCCCAACAATTATCTCTAATCGTGTCGGCAAGTGAATAATTATTACCTAATACACCAACAGGACCATAAAGTTTTGTCCACCAAGTACTATTACTATTTTTTTTATATAAATCCGTATTATTGAGTTCAAATACTAAACTAACCTCGTTGATCTTTTTGATAGCATTATAATCAACTCTTCGATAAAGATTAAATTTATCTGGTACGGAAGAAATTTTTACATTCTGAGTTAACGAGGCATTAGCTAATTCTTTATGAATATTACTTTCAGGAATACTTAGCTTATGATATGTACCGTCGTGGGAAACCCCCTGTTCCATTTGTAAAGATAAGTTATGAAATCCATCATTTGATTTTACAATGACAGGATTTCCTGAATTTCTATCAAAAGCAATATTTTCAACGATATTTAAGATACCATCTTGTTTTGTTTCGACACTTTTTAAAATCGCAGGATAGCGAACTAATTTAGTAGTAACATTTGTATATAATGACGATTCGGATTTATTACGTCTTATATTTTTCCCTACCCAATCAGGTATTGGAACCCATTTTAAAGGGAACTCTAAATCTAAATCATAAGATGTTTCAAATAAATTAGTTTTTGATACTTTACTCTCATTCAATATTTCAACTTCAGTTCCAAGATAATCATAATCCATCATTAGACGTTGATAGTTATATATTGGGATTTTTTCGTTAGGTGCAAAATAATTGTAATTTACCACTTGAGTTGGCATATTAATAAAAGAAGCAATGTCATAAGGTTTCGTATTGTTTATTACACCTTTATAAGTTGATACAGACTTAGGTTGCCCATGCATATTATTCATTACAAAAGTATATCCCTGAGTCATATAATATTGAGCCAAGCTGTAGTTAGGTTCAAATATTTCTACTTTTACAGGTTGTTCAATAATTGATGTATTGTCAGACAATGACGTAAATTTTACTTTATTCGGAAATTCTTTACAAGTATAAAACGACTTTTCAACAATACCACCGTTAGATAATGTATTGTTAGTTGTAATATCAATATCTTTGATAAAAACATTAGAATATCCGACAAAAGGAGCAGGTAACACTGCTTGTCCCAACGGTCCAACATATTCATCATAATTACGAGTATTAACTTTAATATCGAGAAATGATTGAAAGTCCACTTCACCTGAGAACTGAGTACCAGGCTGAAAACAATCTAAAAATTCGATTAATGAATTATCATGATTACTACTCATTGGTTCAGATGTTGCAACTCCACTGCAACGTTCTTCTCTATCAATATACAAATATTCTTTACCATAGAATTTTGTCGTTCCGCCTTCTGTTTTTTTATCAAAATTATCAGCCATCAATAAACGCTTTACTCTAATTCCACCACCTTTTTTTGCATAATCGTCCGGTATTGGCAATCTAACATATGAATACCTAGCATTAATATTCTGTAGATCCAAATACTCAAATCTATCTTCTGCATTATCTAATGCTGTATAAGGTAAAAACCAATTAGGAACTTTTTCATCAACAACTGTCTCGTCCATATATGGTTCATTATATATACTAAGATAATTATTGTTTAACAAATTTTTAGGGATATAATCCCTTCTATTATTAATACAAAAATCGTAATATTTATACCTCGGAATAGCTTCGGATAAAGAAAATGATAAGTTTCTATAAAAATCAAACCAAAACGCATTATTACTATTAGTTATTGACACAAATCCATCTATATAATCTGAATTTTTATCATTTAATGTCGGCAAATCGGTACTTGCTGAGTTAAATAACACATGATAATACATTTTTCTATTTGTAGATGGGAATATTCTATTTAACTTGTTGAGATAATTATCTTTTTCTAATATTGTTAACCCTAGTTTATCAATTTCATTAGCAGATATAGCAACAAATGTGTTTAATAACCGTATCCTATCATCTAACTGGAATAATATTTGAGCATCCTTATCTTGTACATATCTATAGGTATTTTGTTCATATTGAATCCGAGTATTTGCTCCTGAAGGATGCCATATTTCTTTTAAATTCCAAGCAGCAGGATCAAAATTAGTTGTGGGTGATTGATTCACCCAACTACGCCCATTATCAACCCCGTCCACTCCATTCTCTTGATAATCTCCCCATGAATCTATATCAGCATAAGAGAATTCCGGACTTTGATTCAATCCGGCAGCTATTTTTAAATGATTAGGTAAATCATTGTCGTTATATACATAAGAAAATTCATAAGGACTTAAACCATATTCTTTAATATTACCCTGATCTGCCCATATTCTTTTAAGCGTTAATTTCCCCTTATTGCCTTTACTATTCGGTTGATTATTCCAGATTGGATATCCGGCATCATATTGCAAATACGATGTTTGCACTAAATCAGAATATTCCATAGTTGGTGATTGATAATTTAATTTGGATATATCCTTTTTCAATAATACTATTTTTTCCAACATCTCTAATTTATTATCGCCTGCTGTATTCGCATCACCACCACTTGCTTTATATTCATTATGATTCGCTTCATAAGCATCATCTCTGTTATTATCTGAACCTTTTAACTGATAATATTCTCCTGAAAGTTTAACAGTTAAATCGGTTTTATTTGTAACAAAGTATGCGGTATGAGTTTTGGTTTCAACAGACTCTAAATAATATATTTCAGTTTCACCCATGGAGAATGATCCCATATCATCTTGATAATCAGATAATGAACCTTTTGAATACCATAGTCCTGAATATGGACTACGCCACTTATACCATTTATCATTCATTTCTTTTGCATATCCGCTATACCCGTTTTTATTCATCCATTGTTCAACAGATTGCTCCCTTTTTATATCATCTCCGGCTACACGTCTATAATTAAACAAAGTATATCCCCCAATATCATCATAACTTGGTCCGTCGCCGGTCACATCAACATAGTCGTCCGTATATATTTCGGTAAGCAAATATGTGCCAACATAAGGTTCATTAGATTCGGTGCCTATAACAACTTTGGTTGATTTCTGAGGAATCGCTGTCATATTTACGATTAAATGATTACTTTGCATGCTTGGTACACCAGTACCATTGACAATATTAATACCATAACTTAGATTTCTTTCATTACGATTAAAAACTGGCAGTCCATAATTATATCTATAACCATTTTGATTAACAATAGAGTATTCAGCAATCAGTTCATCTCCCACACCTTGAATTACCTTGGCATTATTTTTTAAATATCTTGAATAAATCAAATATTTATTATATCCCGAACTCTTAATATCTCCGAATGTATTATAATCAATGCTTCGAGTTGTATTCTTCAACGCCGAATCTAAATAATTCAAATCAATCGACATCTTTAGATTATGCGAATAATCTAAAGATGCCTTAACTAAAGATTCAATTTTTGATGGTGTACTCAAATTATTATAACAAGATGGTGTAAGAAACGATCCCATATCATTACTAAATCGAAACATCAATCCATTCTGTTTTACAGGCGTTTGCATCAGCGTTGATCTTGGCACATACGTTGTTCCCCACTCTTCCAAACTATACCTATTATATCCATCATTATAATCAACTCCTAAACAAATATCAAATGTTGGTGGGGATGGTGGTAATACTATTTCATTTTTTTTCGTAACATACCCACCTGTCAATCCCCATCCATCGATTTTTATCTCCGAATTTACCTTTATTGGTCTAAATTTAGTAATATTATTGTTGATTACTCTAAAACTCCCGCCATTCCCTTGTCCTGATACATAGAAATTATCGACATTAGAAAATGGAATACCAAGATATTTATCCGATTGTTTCAATTGATTATCTTTTTCAGTATAATAATCCATAACATTATCCGTGGACTTTACCTCATTAGAGTACATATATCCATAAACAGGATGTTCTCTCGTTTCTGTATTAACCGTAGTTATACAATTTTGTAAGTATGGAAGATTTAATTCATATCCACTACTTGATGTGGTCGTGGTTGTGGTAGTCGCAGATGAACTCGAAGTCGCAGTTATATCACTGGTTCTAAATTTAGATATTACGGAGTTTTGATTACCATTATAAAACAGTCCACCCGATGGCATTTCCCAATATGAATAAGTAGGCAAATTTGGTCTACCCAATAGCCCGTAAACACAAGATTTTATTACAGAATTTCCAAAACTTTTAAAAAATTTGTTCATAGAATCCGATTTAAAATATTCATATTGTAAATGATTTAGTGTATTATATTCAAAACCAAATGTAGAATTTCCTTTACTGTCATTACTCATATTCGCTGATAAATTATTTGCATTTATACCCATGAAATTCTTCTTTAAAAATCCGGTATAATTATTAAATATTGCAGATACGCCAATACTACCTCCAAATGAACTACTGGAGGAACTACTGGTGGAACCTGTACCTGTTGAATTTTGTTTAACCTCAGTATTCTTACTACTTGATTCAGCAGAAATAAGTAATGTATTTTGCGAAGTAATATTCGGTCTTGTTTGATTCCAATATTTCACTTTTACATTGTAATAATCAT
>CAZIIZ010000013.1:0-14678 GCA_964539225.1 uncultured Hyphomicrobiales bacterium
AATAGGTTTCAATGTAACATCATTCTATGATGAGAATAGGAACTCCGTTCAGTATAGATTATGGCCAATAGAAAGCGACTGGCAAGAGTTCTCTAACTTAGATAATTATTTTGTAAAATATAACAATTTGCTCCCTGGCAATTATAAATTCCAACTAAAGGCGATTAATGCTCTCGGAGTGCAAAGCAAAATTATTGAAACATCTGAAATTATTATTGACAATGCTATGCAAAAAAATTTATTTGTAATAGCTATAGTAATATTAACAATGTTATCAATTGTTAAAGTTTATACTAAATATTCCACTAATCGCATATACCGCAACAAGTTAGAGAGCGAAGTAAATAAACAAACTTCAATGCTAACCAAATCTGAAAAAAGATACAAGCAAATGTTTGAAAACAACAATGCAATAATGCTAATAATTGATCCTCGTACTACTGCATTAGTTGATGCCAATCCATCGGCTGTAAAATTCTTTAATCAAGAGAAAAGCCAATTAACCAATAAATCTCTTTTCGATTTTGTAACGTTGAAAGAGTATTCTCAGGAAGAAGTGCTTAATGGATTGAACAATAATGAAGATTTAGAGATAGATTATATAGACGATAAGACTTCAGAATTAAAGCATTTAAAAGTGCATTTGAGTAATATCGACACCGGCGAAATCAGAATGCTTTATTGCATAGTAGATGATATTACTGAACAGAAAAAAGCAGAACGAAAACTAATTCAATTCAACGAAGAATTAGAGGATAGAGTGCAGGACCGAACTCATGAATTAGAAGAAGCGTTGGATACTTTGCACGACGAAATAACTAATCGTTTAGAAGCAGAATCGAGTTTGGTTGCTGCTAAAAATGAATTAGAAATGTCCTTAGAGCGAGAAAAAGAACTAAGTAAGCTAAAGTCAAGATTTATTCTTATGGTCTCGCACGAATATAGAACTCCATTGACCGTGATTTTCTCAGCAGCTGAATTAATCAAAGAATTTATTAAAATGGGGCATTACGATGCTTGTATAGAATATTCAAAGCGAATTCAGGATTCTGTCAATACTCTTACTGAATTATTAGAAGGTGTGATGGCTATCGGAGACGATACTGAAGTGAAATTCTCTAAAGAAATATTCAATTACAATGATTTCTTGAAATATGTAACAGACGAGCTAACTAATAAATTAAAAGGTAGCCATAATCTCGTGGTTAATTATCTATCAGAGGAAATTAAAATTAATCAAGATAGAAATATAATCAAACAGATTTTTAGCCAAATAGTATCAAATGCACAAAAATTTTCGGATAAAGGAACTGATATTGTGATTTCTAATACAGTTAGAAAAGATACACTCATAATTCAGATTAAAGATAATGGATGCGGAATCGCAGACAAAGATATAGAGCATATTTTCGAACCATTTAATAAATGTTCAGAAAGCATCGGTATAGTTGCCGGGACCGGATTAGGATTAGCTATTGCAAAGAAAAATGTTGGGGCAATAGGCGGCGATATCTATCCCGAAAGCACAATTGGAAAAGGTACTACAATGTATATTGAATTACCAATTATATAAATGAGAAATTTTAAAACAAAGAATTAATATTAATTCTAAAACATAGATAAAAATGAAATAAGGTGATAATATGGCGTTTACATTTTTCTTTAGAGATACACATACATTAGAGCAAGTTTGCAAATATTTTATACCCGAAATAACAGGTGCAAGACGAGTAAAAATATGGGATGCCGGATGTGCTATGGGACCAGAACCATACACTTTTGCTATCATTTTAGCAGAGCAGATGTCTTACTTCGGATTCAAGAATGTACAAATTGATACTTCTGATTTAGATGAAACCGATTTGTTTGGCAAGATAGTTACCGCTGGAATCTATCCACTGATGGATTTGAAAAGAATTCCGGAAGAAATATTTAAAAAATACTTTATCAAATACGACGATAATGATAATTATCAAGTGATTGATACAATTAGAAATAAAATGACTTTCCGTAAGCATGATTTGCTTACATTGCAACCGTTCGGTTCGAATTACAACTTGATAATCTGCAAGAATGTATTATTGCACTTCCAGCCAGATCAGAGAGTAGAAGTAATTAAAATGTTCCATTCTGTATTGGAAACGGGCGGTATGTTTACTACTGAGCAAACTCAACAAATGCCTGAGGAATGTAAGCATTTATTTAAACAAATTGCTGCTGATGCTAACGTGTATCAGAAAATATAGCACAAGGAAAAGATGAAAGTTACACTGTTAAAGAAAAATCCCAATATTTATACTTGCAATGCGTATTTAGTGAGGGGAAATTGGAATGCAATCAGCGATGTCAATACTTTAATTGACATCGGTACTGATTCGTATATTTATGAGGAACTTCAGACAATTTCCACCGGAGTAGGCAAGCGGAGAGTTGAGCAAGTAATATTAACTCACGAGCATTTTGATCATGCTAGTGGATTAAAAAAATTCGTTGAAGTCTATGATCCCATAGTAATAGCATATTCGCAATTAGCGGGAGTGAATACTCAAGCGAGAAACTTCCAGCCTGTTCGTATCGGCGACATCGAAGCTGTAATTTATCATACTCCGGGGCATTCCAATGATTCAATCTGTATTTATTGCGAAGCAGAAAAAACTCTGTTTTCCGGCGATACTCCTCTGAATATCAAAACTCCTGGTGGCACATATCTGAGAACGTATTTAGAGACATTAGAGAAGTTTTCGCTATTACCAATTGAAAATATTTACTCTGGACACGACGATCCGGTTACTGAAAACGCATCCGAAATGATTCGATTCACTTTGTCAAATGTAAGAAAAAGCAAGATAATTTAATAAATAATTATAATAAAAGTATTTGTATTTAGTCAATAAATCCTATAACGGTCAATTGGACATATATTATTTTATAGCCGTTATACATGTTTAGAAATTACGGGAAAAAGTGTCATTCCGGTTCTGTTAGTCTTCGAGCAAATCGTTCTTACGATTCAGCGTAGCTAAATACCGGAATCTAAAAGCTCATTGTTTTAGGTTAGATAACAGTTCTCTAGTATTATCAAGTATTTAGATTAACTACGTTGAACCCTATGAAGGGCTTCCTGCATCCACTCGAAGACTCGTTCCGCAGGAATGACAACCCTAAAAGATTTGAATAATGGTTAGCAATTGTGGGAATGACAAGTTCTATTGGATATTTCTAGACGACCAATAAAGTGTAAAATTGACAATAAAAAATTAAGTTAAGGAAAATAATTGAAAAAAAATAGTATGTATCCGCAAGTGCGTTCGACTACTGTAGTCGGAGTGCTTAAAGACGGAAAAGCCGCTCTCGGAGCGGACGGTCAAGTCAGCTTTAACAATACTGTGATGAAGCATTCCGCTAAAAAAGTAAGAAAAGTATATAACGATAAAATTATGGTTGGATTCGCCGGAGCTACTGCCGACGCATTTACTTTATTGCAAAGATTCGAAGAGAAATTAGAATCTCACAACGGCAATTTATATCGTGCGTCAATTGAATTAGCCAAAGACTGGAGAACTGATAGATATTTACGTAAATTGGAAGCGATGCTAATAGCTATGGATACTAATCGCATATTATTGATAAGCGGTACCGGCGATGTAATCGAACCGGATGATAATATTATCGCTATCGGTTCGGGCGGAATGTATGCACTATCGGCAGCAAGAGCTATGAACAAACATTCTAACTTGTCCTCAAGAGAGATTGTAGAAGAGTCATTGACAATTGCTTCTGAAATTTGCATATTTACAAATAACCATCTTACTATTGAAGAATTATAATTTAATATCAGGAAGAAGTATCGAAAATGGAAGAAAATACAATCGAGTTGAACGAAGAACAAAAAAACACAATTATAAATTTCGTGCAAAAAGAATTCAGAGAAGATGAACCATTAACTCCGAGACAAATAGTCGCCGAGTTAGACAAATACATTATCGGTCAGGGCAATGCCAAAAAAGCCGTAGCTATAGCACTGCGTAATCGTTGGAGAAGACAGCAAGTTACTTCCGACTTACGCGACGAAATTATGCCTAACAACATAATTATGATTGGCCCTACCGGAGTTGGTAAAACTGAAATAGCCCGCCGATTAGCTAAATTAGCCAATGCTCCATTTATGAAAGTGGAAGCAACTAAATACACTGAAGTCGGTTATGTCGGTCGCGATGTAGAATCAATGATTCGTGATTTAGTGGATCGCTCCGTGCAAATGCTTCGTGAAGAGCAAACAGCACTTAAAAAAGAAGAAGCTAAATTGGCTGCTGAAAATAGAATATTAGATTTGTTAATCCCACCAGTACAAAAAAGCCCTTCGTTCGATAACGTAAACGAAGCCGAAATCGAAGACAACAACCGTACTCGTGAGAAATTCCGCAAGATGCTTAGAGAAGGCAAATTGAACGACCGCACCGTAGAATTAGATATGGTAGTGGATTCTGTACCATCTATGCAAATTCTGGGTCCTATCGGTATGGACGAAATGGGAATGAATTTGCAAGATTTATTCGGCAATATTATTCCGAAAAAGACTAAGAAACTAAAAGTAAAAGTAGTCGATGCCATTAAAATGGTGCAAAAAGAAGAAGCCGATAAATTAATTGATATGGATGCCGTAGTGCGAGAAGCAGTTCGTCGTGCGGAAAACACAGGAATTGTATTCATCGACGAAATCGACAAAGTCGCTTCGAAAAGTAATAACTCCGGTTCTGCTGAAGTATCTCGCGAAGGTGTGCAAAGGGATTTATTGCCTATCGTCGAGGGAACCACAGTTAATACTAAATATGGTCCGGTTAAGACCGAACATATCTTATTTATTTCTTCCGGAGCATTCCACGTAAGCAAACCGTCGGATTTGATCCCAGAGCTTCAGGGACGTTTCCCGATTCGTGTGGAATTAAATAGCTTGACCGAAGAAGACTTCGTGAAAATATTAACTATTCCAGAAAACGCATTGATTAAACAATATCAAGCTCTGATGATGTCTGAAGGCGTTACTTTGAATTTCCATGAGTCCGCAATATTAGAAGTAGCGAAATCAGCAGCTTACGTAAATGCTGAAGTTACTAATATCGGAGCAAGACGCTTACACACGATATTGACTACATTGCTCGATGATATTTTGTTTAATACTCCTGATAATATCGACAGCAAAGTAATGGAAATTACTGAAGAAACCGTGCAGCAACACTTGTCCAGCATCGTGAAAAATGCAGACTTGAGCAAGTTTATTTTATAGTTTCTTTGAAATATTTAGATGTCCGACATTTCTAAAGTGCCGGACATCTAATAATATTACACATCTTTGACAATATCGATGAATAGTGTCATACCGGTTCATTGTCATTCCTGCAAGCGAGTCTTCGAGTGCATGCAGGAATCTGAAACATTAATGGATAAATAGATAGTAAGGAACAAATTCATTTGTAATATTAAGTGGCTTAGATTAGCTACGCTGAACTCTAAGAAGAGATTCCTGCATCCACTCGAAGACTCGTTTCGCAGGAATGACAAGAAAAGAGAAACATAGCTTAGATTCCTGCATCCACTCGAAGACTCGTTCCGCAGGAATGACAACACAAGGTTACTGAGTTTTGCAACGGTCTTAATATTTTAAATTTTTATGTTACGAGATAATTTGGGATTCCGCAATTATGCAAACAACGATAGTTTTCACCGAAGAGCAGCAACGAGTTGTCGAATTATCCAACGGCTCGCATTTGGTATTAGCTCCTCCCGGTTGCGGTAAAACCGAATTATTGGCTTCTCGAGCAGAAAAAGCACTTTTACAAGGATACAAACCCGAAGAGATGATTTGCCTGACCTTCACCAATCGAGCAGCAAAGGGTATGAAAGAACGCATAAATAAAAAGTATCCGGATAATAATATCATCATCGGGAATATTCATAATTACTGTTCTAAGTTCCTATTCGAAAATCACTTAATCCCGATGAACACATGCCTGCTGGACGAAGAAGATTCTTCATCAATTATCAAAGACATTATTGCTGAAAATGATTATAATATTAAAGAGAATGCTGTTGGTATTGCTAATTTTGCTTGCCGCCGATTTCAACAAGATAATCATTTTCCTTTTCAATTAATCACAAATCCCCAGACACGCAATAACCGAGACACGATAAAACAAATCGCAAAATCATACATTAAGTATAAATCGGATAATAATTTAATTGATTTCGACGATATACTTAACATGGCTTATCTGGTTATGAGAAATTCCCAATCAGAATTAATGTTAATGAATTTTAAATGGCTACAAGTGGATGAAGTGCAGGATTTGAATCCATTGCAATGGGAAATCATTAAATTAATATCGCAGCAATCTGAACTTTGCGTATTTTTCGGAGATTACGAGCAAGCAATTTATTCATTTATGGGTGCAAATTTCGATTCGCTGAATAAAATTCAAAATGAATTATCGTTAGAAGTTCATTATTTGCAAAAGAATTTCCGTTCACCGAGTTATTTGCTTGATGTTTACAAAGATTATGCAAAATCATATTTCTCTAAGATGTTTAATAAAATTCCGATTTCTGAGCGTAATTCCGCACCTTTGCCTGAGTATATGAAGCTTCATCAGGTTCAGGGCGGTTTAGGCGATGAAGCTGATTATTTATCTACTTCACTGATTCCGCAGATCCATAAATCCGGCGATAAAACTGCCATCATAGTGCGATTTAATAAATCGGCAGATATATTTAGTAATAGCTTAGCGAAACATAACATCAGCCATTTTAAAATTTCTGGCGTGGACTTATTCTCTCGCAAAAGTGTAAAGGGATTATTGGCTTTCCTATCCATTCTAAATAATGAGTTCGATAAAGTTTCTTGGAGCAGATTGTTCTATGAATTCGGTGTCATTGCTAATTTGAAAGTTGCTCGAAAATATGTAAAGAGTATGTTAGACTTGGGCTTCACTCCTAACGAATTCCTAATCAAGAAGAAACATATCATTGAGCTTTTCAGGTTTAATTTTTCATTCCGCAAAAAGCGTATAATAGTGTTCGATACTGAAACTACTGGATTAGATACAGCGAATGACGATATTATCCAAATCGCAGCGATTGAATTAACCAACGGAGTGCAAACTCGGTCATTCGAAGTCTATATTAAAACTGATAAAGATTTGACCGATTCAGTGAAAGTGCATAAAATTTCTGCTGAATATCTAGAGTTGCATGGAGTTACTCACTCTGAGGGCTTAAAGCAATTTCTGGAATTTTTGGGCGATGATTTTGTGCTGATTGCTCATAATATCAATTATGATATAAATATTATTAAGTCGAATCTCCAAAGATATTTACAAGTAGATTTGTCTAATAGAGATTTCGACCAATTCGATTCCATAAAGCTTTCACGATTAATCTGCAATCATTTGCATTCGTATAAACTTAAAGATTTGATAGAATATTTCTCGATAGATGGAGTAAATTCACACAATGCTATGGACGACGTAAAGGCTACAGTTGGCTTGCTGAACGTGCTATACGAAAAAGGAAATCGCTTAGTCTATGATCAGACAAGTTTTATGAAGCAATATCCGAGAGAATTGAAGAGCTTCATTAATAAATTTGCTCCATTATATTCAAGTATCGTTTCGCAACTCGATAGCGATGTTAGCTTTCAGAGCTTAGTGCAAGAATATTTTTCATATATCAATATAGATGAAGAAGAGAAAATCGAATTCAGCAAGCTAATGAAACATATCGAGCATTATACTTCAGACGATTCGATGGCTACTCTGCGAGAACGATTGAAGAAATATGTGCCTGAATATAAGCTATTCAAGGAGTCGGATTTATTTATAGGCGATGAAGAATTCGTAGTTACTACGGTTCATAAAGCTAAGGGATTGGAGTTCGACAATGTTATTCTCGTCGAGGCAACTTCCAATAACTACCCATCGTTTAATTCTAAAACTGACGAAGAAAAAGCTGAAGATGCTCGTATATTTTACGTTGCATTGACTCGTGCTAAAAAGAGGATTCATATTTCATATCACACCGGATTTAAGAACAATTCAGGAGCAAATTATCGCCGATTGCCTTCGCTATTTATCGCTGCTATTCAACATCATTTTGTTCAAGTCGGGCAATAAAATTCCATTGTCAATTCTTTAATTTGTATTTGGATATTCCGCAAATTATTTATAAATTTGTGCTGTATTGATTGTCAAAGGAGAAATGAATAAGAAATCAATACGCTAAAAATAGTTGCATTAGGCTTTCGTTAATATTTCTACTAAATCAATGAAAGTAAAAGAGATTATCAAGATGCGAAATCCGGCACAGTAACAATTGCCGGAAAATTATCTATTGAGATGCCCGTCGGTACTGTTATAAGTATATTAAAGCAAGCTAAACTAAGATAAGGAATAATAATATGAAATATACAGTAATAATCGAAAAAGGACCCAAGTCCTATGGTGCGTATGTACCGGATTTGCCGGGTTGCGTGGCAGTTGGCGAAACCGAAGCAGAAGTTAAAGTTTTGATTCAGGAAGCTATTGAATTCCATTTAGAGGGAATGAAAGAAGAAAAGCAAAAAATTCCTCGTCGGCGTTCAAGTGCTTTCGAATTAGAAGTTGCTGTTTAGAGCAAATTATTACTTTTTCTTTTGGATATTCCGCAAAATATTTCTAATTTTGTGCTGTATTGATTGTCAAGCGAGAAATGAATCAGTACTGCATCATATTTACAATAAACATTTCTAAACGTCGTTTCTTACATTAAGTAATAATATTGAAGAGATATGTTTATGAAAAAAAGAATTTATATTGATACTTCTGTTTATGGTGGTTATTTCGATAAGGAATTTAGTGCCGACACTATCCCATTTATTGAATATATTATCAGAAATAATATTACTGTTTTAGTGTCGGATATAATTGAATTTGAGATTTACAAAGCCCCAGAATTCGTTAGCAGTTTTTATGAATCTATTCCAATTAAATTAATTGAAAAACTTGAGATTACTGACGAAGTAATTTATTTGGCCGATAAATATATATCCGAAAAGGTGGTAGGAGCGACCAGCAGAGCAGATTGCCAACATATCGCTTTAGCAACTATCAATAATGCAAGCGTATTAGCCAGTTGGAATTTCAAACATATCGTAAATTTAGAAAGAATTCGCGGATATAATTCCATTAACATGAGAGAAGGCTACCAAGTAATTGAAATCAGAACCCCAAAGGAGATATTTAATTATGAAAAC
The DNA here is from genome assembly GCA_964539225.1 of uncultured Hyphomicrobiales bacterium. Taxonomy (GTDB): domain Bacteria; phylum Bacteroidota; class Ignavibacteria; order Kapaibacteriales; family UBA2268; genus CALLXS01. The sequence continues at coordinate 9,284 of CAZIIZ010000013.1, forward strand.
GAATAATAAAAACATAAATATTGTTCAAAAAATTAGAACAATTCGCGACGGTCTGAATATAGAATTGATGAATATGACGTTAGAGCAAGAGAAAGCCTTTCTTAAAGAATCGTTAGAAAAACTAAAAGCAGAAAAGAAAGCCCACCAATTATCTAAAGCTATTATTGCACCAAGCAATTAGTCTTCCTTATAATTCAAAATTATTTCACTTTTTCTCTTGCATATTCCGCTAAATATTTATAATTTTGTGCCGTATTGAATACTGAAAATGATTGTAAAGATTTATGAAATATTTTCGGATAGATTATGTCGAATTACCAAGTGGGAATGTACCATTTGAAACATTTCTGAATGATTTATCTATTAGAGAGAGAACAGAAGTATTTGCTTTAATAGAGGTCGTTAAGTCTAAAAAGAAATATAGAAAAATATATATTGAGGCGAATAATGCAAACTAAATACGAAAAATACTTAGAAGCTCAAATGCAAAATCCGGAGTTCAGAGCCAATTTCCTAATTGCAAAACAGAATGCTGAAATTCAAGTGATGCTCGAAGAAATCAGAGAAGGGCTTAATATTAATTACGATAAGTCCAATATTCTATCCGGCTTGGACAGAATTGAAAATCTAATACTTCAAACGGCATTATAGAAATATTTTCACTTTTTCTCTTGCATATTCCGCAAAATATTTATAAGTTTGTAAAGTATTGATTGTCAAGTGAGAAATGAATAAAAAAAATCAATACCACATTATTAACAATTTTAATTAATCACAATTAGGGCATAATCAAATATAGTCTAAATTACTGAAAAAGCTATATAAATTTTTACATAAATGTAAGCGTAGTCTTACTTTCGTTCTTACTTGAAAACGACCAATTTTACGTACGAGAACGGCAGTAGAGGCAACGCCCCGATTAGGGGCGTTTTCCTTTTTGCTCTCGTACAAGGTGCTTGGTCGTACCACAAGTAAGGGCAAATTGTGGAAATGCCCTTTTTTTATTGTAGGAGGAGTTTATGACTAAATCAATTATCAAATTAGGTACATTCGTATCGTTATTAGTCTTATCCGTAGGATTGAATAGTTGTGCCACAATTCTAAATTCGGATACTACTAGTGTACGCTTTACTAGCGAACCGGCAGAGGCTAAAGTTTATGTAAACGGAATGGAAATGGGGAGAACTCCATGTTCGATTGATTTAAAAAGCAAAGGCAATCATTCCGTCGAAATACGCAAAGATGGATATGATAAATGTTTTAGACAGTTATCTAGTGAATTCTCAGCTGGATATTTAATCGGAGATATTATATTTGGAGTATGGCCAATAATAATTGATGCAGCAACAGGAAAATGGAATTCCTTGAATAATTCTGAAATCCATTGTAGTCTAGAAAAAAAGGAAGAGGGCAAATAAAATGAAAAGAAAAAACTCAATTTTACTAACAATTGCTATGATTATTAGTAGCTTCGCTTCGGCTGTTGCTGGACAGTATCCGATGCGAATTGAATTACCTTCGGATGGTAGTATTTGGGAAAGTGCTATTACAGACACGAGTAAAACATATATCATCGAAGTGCAAGGCACTTATTCTATGTGGTCGCAATTTACGGAATGCTACGGAGTAGATGCTGCTTATGTTTATGACGTACCAAAAGAAGAAATTGACAATTTACGCTGGCCACCTCAAGAAATTGAAGTATTAGGTACGAAAATTGAAATCTGCAAACTTCCGCATTGGGTAGGCGATCCTTATGAATATACAATTCCACCGAAACAAATATCACTACCATTTTTTAAAATGAACTTTAGAGGGTATAAGGGTTTTAGAATTGATAATGAACCATTATCCAATACGGGATATCAATCTCTAACGCATTATTATACAGTAACTAAAAAAGGTACTGGACAAACTTTTAAATTTCAAATATTAGATTCTAACCGAAGTATTGTTGAGGAACGTACGATTCCAAGATATGAGGATAATTGCGGAAAATTAAAAGTAACTATCACTGAAAAAGGTGGCGGTGGGACTGGTACTGGCACAAGCCGAGATACTATAATTAGAATTGGAGATGTACATCAAACCGTTACTGATGATGGTCACGGCATAACAGAATTAGAAGTCGGCGTATATGACGGAGATGGCGGTTCTGGTTCAGGCGGTTCTGGTGGTTCGGGTACTGGCGGTGATGGAATAGGTGGAAATATTCTAGAAGGAAATATTGACGATATTATTATTATTGATAACGGTAAAATTGTTTGCGATATTGATTCAATTGTTTGTAATAAAAGAAGCAAGCCATTAGCAATTGGTTTGTTAATTGACAATACAGAGAGTATGCAGTCCCCAATAAGTGAGCAAGATCCAACAAATGAGCGAATGACAGCTTCTAAAAATGCTCTTACTAAATTTGTTGAGGAAATATTACCTCAGGATGAAACTTTCTTGATGTCATTTAACGAAGATACCAAAACTGAACAAGCTTGGACTAATGATATAAGTAAATTAAAAACTTCAATTAGTGCAATTACATCCGAAGACAAACTAACGGCTGTATTCAAAGCTATTGGTAATGCTCTTGATACTCTTTCTATAAATGCTAATGCGAATAAAGCTTTAATAGTATTATCCGATGGTGGAAACACCTTCCCTCCAACATTTGAAGAGAGTGCTATTTTGGCCAAAGCTCAGCAAAAGAATATTCCGATTTACAATATTGCTTTAGGATTCACGAACAAACCTATTGATATTGATGGTTTGGCGAAATTAGGCTCAATTTCATCTGCAACAAAAGGTCAATTATTCTCAGTCTATAATGCAAAACAATTAGATTCTGTTTATCAAAAACTTATTACTAGTTTGACTACAGATGAAGACTGCTATGTTTACTTCAAAAGTGATACTTGTAAACCAGGCGAGGAAAGATGGATTAGAGTAATGTATGCTCCTAACGATTCTACGATTATTACAAAAGTTATGAAATATAAATGTCCTGATAAATCTTCTACTCCTGCCGGTGTAGTTGAATTTAATACTGATTCTGAGAATAGAATTTCGCTTAAAGTTCAGCCAAATCCATTCTCAAATATTTCAACACTTTCCTTTGATATAAAAGAAAGTAAAGATATTGCAATTGAGATTCATTCAATTGACGGTAGAAAACTATTTACAATTAGCGAAGAAACTTTGACACCAGGGCTACATTCATACTCTATTGATGGTATGAAGTTAGGTGTTGGAACTTATGTAGCTGTTGTAAAAACAAAAACAGAAATTATTTCTAAAAAAATTATCGTTATTAGATAATTTATTGTTCTATATGAATTGACTTATTAATGATTCTCCTTCCCCGCTCCTCCATCCCAAACCGAGGAGCGGAGGGAAGGATAGCAATACAATATTTCTACCGCAAAAACTTCTAAACCTCAATAAAAATAAATTATAGGAAATAAATACTATGTTTACGTATAGAATTGAGCCAGATGGCGATGAATTTCATGCTTGGGTTCCGGAATTGCCCGGATGCCATACTCACGGCAGAACAGTTGCGGAGGCTATGGCAAATCTAAAAGATGCTATGACGCTTTATATAGAAGTCGAAATGGAAGAGGAAATAGCAGAACAAGTATTTGAGTTTGCCTAATGAAGCCCAAGGATTTAGTGAAGCAGTTAGAAGCATTTGGTTTTGTTTTCGTTAGACAAAATGGTAGCCATGCAATTTATCGAAACTTAGATAAGAAAATGGTAGTAGTACCGATGCATAATCGGGATATTCCTGTTGGTACTTTTAATGCTATTCTAAAAGATGCAGGAATAAAAAGCAAAAAATAAAAATCTAATTTTCTCCTCCATCCCAACCCGAGTAGCGGAGGGAAGGATAAATCAAATAACGCAAATAAAATTATTTGAATCTGATTATCGTCTCTAACTTGTTGAATTAATATTTCGCAAAATAGAATTTTGGAGCAGATATGGGTGCAAGTAATATAGATATTAATCGCTTGGTTTCGCTGATAGTCGAAACGCAGAAATATTTCTTTATTCAAACTCAAAAGCAAGTAAATACTGCTATTACTTTACGTAATTATTTTTATTGGCTTATATATAGCTGAATACGAACTCGACGGAGCCGACCGAGCAATTTACGGAGCAGGCATAATCAAGGAATTAGCCCAACGATTGATTCATAAGGATATTAAGCAAATCAGAGAACGCCATCTATATCTTTGCAAACAATTATATTCTGCATATCCCGATATTTTGCGGACAGCGTCCGCAAAATCATACATCACGGATTTCGCTAACGAAAACATTTTGCTGACGCTGTCCGCAAATTCTGGTACAACGCAATTAGCTTCAATCACTGACATAGCTCTATCCGATTCCATTGACAATCACGAGACTATTTCGTATCTGAATAAATTAATAAACAACCTTACTTTCTCGCATTTTATCGAGCTATTGAAATGCGATAGCGAAGTTAAACGTGAATTTTATGAATACGAAGCATTGAAAAATAATTGGAATGTTCGAGAGTTAAAACGAGCTACGGACAGTATGCTTTGCGAACGAACCGGGCTAAGTAAAGACAAAGATTTAGTATTGCGAAATGAGCAAAATCGAGAAAGATTAATGCCTGAGAATATTTTTCGCAATCCGTATATCTTAGAATTCTTAGATATGAAGCAGGAAAATAGCTATTCCGAAAATCAATTAGAGGAAGCGATTATTACTCATTTGCAAACATTTCTATTGGAATTAGGCAAGGGCTTCTGCTTTGAATATCGACAAAAGCGAATCACTTTCGACAACACTCACTATTATATTGACTTGGTATTCTACCATCGTATATTGAAATGCAACGTGTTAATTGATCTGAAATTAGGCGAATTTACTCATGCGGATTCCGGACAGATGAATGTATATCTGAATTATTTTCGAGAAAACGAAATGAACGAAGGCGATAATACTCCGATTGGGATTATTCTCTGTGCGGGCAAAAATAATAGTTTGGTAAAATATGCGACTACCGGACTTTCGCAACAGATTTTCGTAGCGAAATATCTTATAAATCTACCTGATGAAGCAGAACTGAAAAAGATAATAGAGATTGAACGCAATAGAGAGTAATTCAGAATCCCTCTCGTTTCTCCTATCCCAACTTGAGGAGTGGCTAACGATTATACACATCTTTCGTTTAGGTATCAAAGTTGTCATTCCTGCAAGCGAGTCTTCGAGTGCATGCAGGAAATCAGTCTTCTGATTCAGCGTAGCTAATCTAAACACTTGATAATACAAGCGAGCTGCCGACTATACTCAAAACTCTAAGATAATAGATTCCGGTATTTGTTCGAAGACTCACAAAACCGGAATGACAGTATTCATCGGT
>CAZIIZ010000014.1:0-14154 GCA_964539225.1 uncultured Hyphomicrobiales bacterium
AATTGCTACAATCAGTAAACCACTACGTGGTTAAAGATAGTCTGAACCGTTGATTAATCTGATTTATGTGATTAAGATGATTAAGAAAGTCTGAACCGTTGATTAATCTGATTAACGTGATGAAGATGATTAAGAAGAATTCAATGAATAGTATTAGCGACGTAGTCGCTTACTGTTTGTAGAAATGATCAGAGTATGGAAAAAAAGCATCGTAGATGCGACCCAGTTAAACGGTTCGCCTCTACGGAGCTATGGAAAAAATAATCAATTAATTGCTACAAACAGTAAACCACTACGTGGTTGAAGATAGTCTGAACCGTTGATTTAGTTGATTTATGTGATTAAGATGATTATGAAGAGAGCCAAATCTTAAAATCATCTTTATCAATTCAATCAAGTTAATCAATGGTTCAGATTAATGTGATTAAGATGATTAGGAAGTATTCAATGAATATTTTAGCGACATAGTCGCTTACTGTTTGTAGAAATATTTAAATTATAGAAAAATAGCATCGTAGATGCGACCCAGTTTAATGGTTCGCTCCTACGGAGCTATGAAAAAATAATCAATTAATTGCTACATTCAATAAACCACTACGTGGTTAAAGAATATCTGAACTGTTCTTGATAGAAATATGATTATATGATGAAAAGTAGATTAGGATATGTACAGAAATGAATAATATATATTAATACTTCTTGTTCTCTGATATTGCATTAAGAAATAACAAGCGGGCATTAGTATAAAATTCGGGATTGGAGATTCCTGAGCTTTTGGCTAATTCTAAAGTAGCCAATCCCATATAGCAATATGGAATTAATATATCAGGATAATCTTTGCTTACGTTAATATGTATTTTTATCGTTTCTAAATCGGCTCTGGCGATTGGACCGGTTAGTCTATGTTGCTTATGATTTGACAATAAAGCATTATCAACAGTTTGGTTAATAATGGGAGTGGCAAAATCTATAGCTTTGATACCAGCTTGTTCGGAGGCTAATACGCCTAAAGTAATGGCAGAATTGAGATAATTAGACATCGATACAGCCGATAGATGATACATTTCCTTCAATAATTTATTGATAGTAATGGGCGTACCTTCGATAAACCTAATAAAATCGTTAAAAATATCGGTATTGAAATCAGTTTCTACGCCCCAAGAAATACCTTTTAATAAATTTGCACTTGGTTTGAAGAAAGTTTGGTAAGGATGAAGAGAAGCAGTAATCGCTTCAAATTGTCTGCATGAATCTAATTCATCAGATTTTATAATACCAGAACAATGAAATATTACTTTATTTTGCAGGTTGGATTTGAATATTTTAGATAAATATTCCGCTACTTCGCGAATTTGATTGTCTCGCACAGTGATAATAAAAGTGCGTGGAACATAAAATAATTGGTCGATTGCTCTAAATACTAAATTGCTATCTAACAATGCTATTGATTTATTATAAGAATCCTCGGAGCGAGCAATAATTGAAAATTTAATTCCCGCTCCGACGAAATACTCAGCAATAGATAACCCTAATTTACCGGCACCTATAATGCAAAAATCAGAATTATGAATTGGCGTAGTCATTGCTTTATAATTTTGTAATTATATATGATTCTTTTGTATCTTTTACTAAAAATCCTTCTTCTTCGATTTTTCCACGTAATAAATCTGCGGTAGCGAAGTTCTTATCTTTTTTGGCTTGAAATCTTAATTCTGCCATTCTGGTTACGAATTCAGGAATTTCGATAATAATTTCAACTTTAGGCGATAAATCCCAAACATCGAAAATACTATTAAGAGTAACAAAAAATTGTTTCAGCTTGTTTTTAGTATTTATGTCTAATTGCTTAGGATCGGTTTTGTTGATAAAAGTAAATAAATCGGCTAATGCTCTCGGTGTATGAAGATCTTCAGCTAAATGAGTGAACAAAACAGTACTGAATTCTTCAATATTTAATTTTTTAAAACCGACTAATTTCTCATCATACAATTCATAGATAAATTCTTGAACTCTTGCTCTTGCTTTGCTTGCAGCTTTAATTCCATCGAAAGTGAAATTATAAATGGAAGCATAATGAGCAGAAAATATCGCATATCTAATATCTAAAGGATCTAATTGTTTATTGATTAAATCGCTTACGGTATAGAAGTTGTTTTTAGACTTACTCATTTTTTCGCCTTCGACTTCTAAGAATTCATTATGGCACCAAAATAGAGTAGGCTCTATGCCATATCCGGCTTTACTTTGTGCAATTTCGTCCTCGTGGTGAGGGAATTGCAAATCAATGCCGCCTGTGTGAATGTCGAAAGGTAAGCCAAGTAATTCATATTCCATAGCAGAACATTCGATATGCCAGCCTGGTCGTCCGGGATAATTTATACCATTAATTTTAAAGTTCCAGAAAGGTTCGCCGTCTTTTTTGGCTTTCCATAATACAAAGTCGCTTACTTGTTCGCGTTCGTATTGATCGGTATCTACTCGAAGATTGTTTTTCATATTATCGAAATCAATTTTCTTGAGTTTACCGTAAACGTCAATTTTTCGCCATTCAGATACATTGAAATAAATAGAACCGTCTGAAATATAGGCTAAATCACGTTCAATAATTTTTTTAATCAAATTCTGCATGTGAATTATATAATCAGTAGCTCTCGGTGTGTCGAACAAATCCTTTTGTTTTACGCCTAATTTACCTAAATCTTCGAAAAACTTATCTTCATAAAATTTAGTTAATTTCTGCAAATTCAGGAGTGCGTCGTTAGTTTGCTCTCCCATTTCCGGCCTCCAAGCAATACTGCCGAGCTGAGAATCACGAATAGTTTTATCGTCAATATTAGTAATGTTCATCACCCAACGAATTGGATATTTACCAATATATTTCAGTACTCTTTGCATCAAATCTGCGAATAAAAATGCACGCATATTGCCGATATGTGCATAATTGTACACGGTAGGACCGCAAGAATACATACGAACTTCTTCATCATTTAGAGGGCGAAAATTTTGTATTTTTTTAGACAAGGAATTGTATAATTTTATCTGCATAGCTTCCACATAATTTTTTGTAATTTATTTTTTATTTGTATTTTTAGGTACGCAAATATATTGAATTTTATTGTATTTAAGTAATGATATTTTTCTTATTTTTGTTATTCGGGTATTTAGTTTAAATAAATCCTATAAATACTAAAAATTGCCAGAAATAACAGTACAAATGATTAAATAATTCAACGAATGCAGCCAATGAATAAACGTATATATTATGAAAATATAGTGATTGCAATATTTGCTTTCTTATATTTATTGATAGGTGTTAATTATGGAGTTAATGTAAATGATGAAGCGAATCCATTAGTAGGTGCTATGAGAATTTGCAATGGAGAAGTCCCCTATTGAGATTTCTGGACTATGTACGCTCCGGGGCAATATTATCTAAGTGCTGGAATAATGAAAATATTTGGTAATAATCTTATGGTTATTCGTGTAATCTCCGCACTGTTTATGACGATATTGTCATTGTATGTTTATAAAATTGCTTCTATAATGTATAGTCGTAAATATGCAATATCGGTATTTGTACTGGTTTTGGTTTATGGCGGTTGGTTTAATTTCTCAGGAAGTGGACTATTAACAGCTTTAATGTTCTTAATGATTGGTTTATATTGCTTGATGAAATACAAAGATAAATCAAGAAGTCGAAACAAAAAGCATTATATACTTGCGGGATTGTTTTTTGGGATTTCAATTGTTTTTCGGCATGATTTCGCAATATATATCAGCCTGATGTCCATAGTATATTTTCTAATTGATTATCATGATTCTAAGATAATAAATTGGAAAATGATTGCTGGATATTTATCAGTTCTTTCTGTTTGTGCTATATTGCCATACTTGATTATAATATATTATGCAGGATTTAGCAATGTCGCCGACCAGTTAATTCAAATCCAATTTCAAGTATATAGCGATTATCGTAGATTACAACTGCCATTTCCGTTTAGAAATATGGCTCTAATGTCGGTTGCTGTTTCTTTGAAATATATATTATCTGAGCTATTTCTACTTTCATTTTATTTACCATATACGATTATCGGAATTACTACTTACTGTCTCGCAAAAAAAGAAATTAAGGACATTAATCGCAACTCAATAATTGTAATAATGGTTTTATCTTTACTGCTTTTGTGCCAAAGTACTGTTCGTAGCGATTTTGAGCATATAGTGCCGTCATTGTTATTTGGATTTATTTTACTTCCCTACATGATTTTACGATTAAAAACTCGTGAAATGAAATTGCTTGTATATCTTCCTTTGTTAGTTCTGTTAATTACTCCGGCTGTCGCTAATAAATTAAATAATGCTGTAAATTCGTTTAATTTGAATGGAAGTGAGTATTTAGAGGTCAAAGGTGCTGAAAATATTTCAATTGAAAGCCAGTGGGAAAAGCAATATAAGAAGACTATTGAGTATATTAAAAGTAATACTAAGCACAAAGAACGAATATTTGTATGTAATACTTTTAACGATAGAATTACATATAATGATATGATGCTATATTATTTAACTCAAAGATTGCCTGCGACTAAATATCATGAATTGTACCCGGGAGTAGCGACTGAGGATTATATTCAGCAGGAAATAATCAAATCATTGCAAATAAATAGAACAAAGATGATAGTAAAAGTGGATAATAATTACTCGCCCGAACCGAATAAGTCATCTATATCCGGTTCAAAGCGATTAGATAGGTTTATATTGCTAAATTATGAATTAGTAGAACAATTCGGGAATTATTCAATTCTAAAAGCAAAAGGAAATTTCTGATTATAGTAATTAATGATTTTGTCGCAATCGGAATGCTGGACTATCAATTTAGCAATAGTTTCGACTTCTGCTTGAATATCGGCATTAAATCTATTTTGTATCGGGCTGTCGATGTCGATTAATCCGATGAAAGAATTGTTGTACATCAGTGGCACAACTAATTCCGATTTAGAAGCGGAGTCGCACGCGATGTGTCCGGGGAATGAATCAACATCATCGACAATGATACTGCTATGACGTTCAGCACAAGCTCCGCAAACGCCTCTACCGACTTTAATCCTAATGCAGGCAGGTAATCCCTGAAATGCCGACAGAATCAATTCATCGCCTGAAAGCATATAGCAACCGACCCAATTCAAATCGGGTAAATAATTATAAATCAAAGCAGATACATTCGCAATATTCGCTACAAAATTATTCTCGCCCAATATTAGGCTTTCAGCGGATTTCGATAATGACGAGTTATTATCAATAATAAACATAAACTATTCTCCTATCACCCACGATTGTTTTCTATCTTGTTTGCATAATAATTCTATTAATTGCTTGAATCCAACTAAACCGAAAAGCGAAATAATATTTACAGGAGTTAGTATATTCTCTTGATGTTCGCCATTGGGATAAATCCAATTAGATATAGCTTTATATTCTTTTACAAATTTCATATTTTTAGAGCGTGATGAAGCATTTAGATTTACTTCGAATCGTTCAAATTCTTTGGTAATATTTGAACTCATCACTTCGCAACAATTTACTATACTACTATCAAATTTCGAGAGATTGTTTTTCAAATTATCAATTGTATCAATTATTGTTTTTTTAGCAGTAATCAGTAAACTGTCATTATCTTTGCTTCGGTGTTCGGTGAGAATATTATTCTCAATATTCTCAAATTGATCGAAAAAGTAATTAGGAGTTAAATTGTTTTTACTAAGGAAAGTCTTTACTTCTTGATTAACAATTAAAGCGTGGTGTTGGTTGATAATTGCCGGTTGTCTAACTGCAAAAACTTCGTAAATATTGTAAACTTGACAAGCAGATTGCAACTCTTGTTCGCCAGCTATATAAGCAATAGTAGGCAGCACAGTATCTTGGAATAAAGGTCTCAATAAGAAATTTGGAGTGAATCGCTCTGGATGCTCGATAATTTCGTTAGTCATATCGAATTTTGAAATTATTTTGCCTCCGACTATATAATCATTAGTGGCAGTAATTTCTATTCTGCGTTTTTCGCCATTAAAGTAATAAAATATATTTACATCTGTATGTTTGGATTGGACCGGATAGCCGGCATCTTTTAATTTTCTGTTGGCTCTGCTGATTAATTCAACGCTTTTCCATTGATTAGAAGTTTCTAATAGTGCTACAAAGCGAGAATAGCCCAATTGCTGAGCTGTCGATTCGCTTACGAATAATAAGCCATCTTCAGCGAATAGCTGCTGCAACAGCTTAATAAATCCAATTTTGCAAAGTTCGCCGCTTGTGTAAGCGTTAGTGAAGAATTTTTTCGCTTCGTCGATATATTTGTTTTTCGTCATTTGCTCGAATAATTTATCAATTTGATTGTTGAAGTCTTCGGGAATAATAAGATTCGATATAAATTCTTTTTTAATGAATTGCGAACCGCACATCATTGACGTTTCGATTAAGTCGGAATCGGAATTTAATATATTTATAGAACAAGCTTCAGGATTAGCTACGTCGTTATCCTCTAACCAAAATACAGGAATGAATTCAATATTTTTGTGCTTTGCTTTCAAGTCTTTTGCGAATTGAATAGCTGACTGGATTTTATAAAATAGGCTAATCGGACTGCCGAGCAAACAAATATGATGACTTGTAACTACCGCTAAGGAATTGTTATGTTTAAATAATTCGATGTTTTTTACTTGCTTCGGATTCAATTCAAAACCTGTCATTGTCTCGGAAATAGATTTTATAGTAGCATTTCTATTGCCGAAAGATTCTGCCATACTTCTGACAAACTCTCTATCGTTTAATTTGTCATTAGTTGGGAAAAATGTTTTGAAAATTGGAGCATTACTCAAATAGTCGTTGTAGAGTTTACTATTTGGTTTCAATTCAGGTATAAGAGTAGTTGTCATTATATTGCCTTATTAACAGTTGGTTTAATCTCTTTTTAGTAAATAACTTATTTGTCTGGAAATAATACTAATAAATATTACTTGAAAAATATAAAATCTCATAATCAATAGTTAAACGGTTCAGTTTGAAATTTATTATTGGAATGATAAATCTAATTGCATATTCTCGAAAAATCATTTGCGTCCCATTCAATAATATAAGCGAATCCTAAAAATTTCGAAACCACGCCGAAAGTAATAAGTCGTGCAATGAGTATTTGAAGTGGAGGTTATTATTGAAAAATATGCTCGTTTTTGTAGTATTTTAAGTAATTATTTTACTATAAATTGACTGTTTTGGTGTAGAAATTAGATAAATGATTAGTTAATTGTTTGTTAAAATGAAGAATTAAAAACATTGTAACACTATATAAATATTGTGTGTAGCGTTGGTAATATTTTTTGTATTGTTAGCTTAAGATTTGGATTTCTGATTACGTACTTTGCGTTACGTAATTTACGTAACGCAAAATGCGGAAGAATATTTTAAAATATGTTGGGTTTATCTTTTGTCGGCAATATACTCTAATTCATATTTTAAGTACCCAAATAAGCCTGCAAACCATTTTGATATGCTTTCATCATCAACTGAATGTGTATGAGTAGAGGAATTAACCCAGTCTCCATTCATTGCGAAGTGGAACTTGCTTAAATTGATGGGTACAGCATTGTTCTCAACCAAAGTCTCTTCGAACGATTGCTCTTGGTTTTGTAGGAATTCATCAAAAGAATTTGAAGATACAGTCTTGTGGTTTTTTGATAGAAAATGCCAATGGGGCTGAGGATGTAGATTTGAAGCATTCTCTCCATAATCATCCCATTCTGCCCGAAATAATTGAATTTTATTATCATCCGTTTCATTACCATGAAAGATGGAAATAGAAATATTGATAGTTTGATAATATCGGTTTTTCTTTTCAGTTATAGGGCTACCAAAAACAATTTCAATAAATAGCCAGTAATCAGAAAACCAGTTTACAACTTTAACCAATTCTCCAGTATTTCCATAATCATTATAAGCTTCGGAATTAACATCGGAGATTAGTAATCTGTAAGTATTTACAGAATGGTAAGGCACAAAGTATAATTTCTCTCTATTACGAATTAAAGAGAAATTTGCTAGTACTTGATTTATTGATTTAATTATCTTAGTAGGGTCTAGCATCATTGGATTTACTCTTGAGGATAATAGATACTTAATATATCATCAATAATACTTTTAACATAACTGCCACCATTTGATAGATGTTTGCCTAATTCAACCATTTTGGCATAAGCCGAGTTGTTTTTCACTTCAGAGTTTCGAGTATCAGGAATAGGAATATCTTTTGTATACTTATTCCCTAAATCATAGGCTGCCATTAGGCGTTTTGAATAAATAGATAATAGCTTATCAAAGAATGGGCTCGAAAACAAGGATAAATAGAAATAATAATCATCGTTATCCATTTTGAATTTGGGTAGCCAGGCATTTCCTCTTTCAACTACGAAGGCTCCTCTTTTATCAATAGCAAATGAAGACGAATTACCAAATTCTGTAGAAATTAGCTTTAATTGTTTTTCTTGTTGCCAAGTACGATGTTCACTTAAACACCACCAATTTGACTCATTTTTTCTTGCTCGATTGGATAAAGAACTTTTATAAGGAAATACTTTGTTAAAAAATGTTGGAACTTTTTGAATCATATCATCTTCACTATTGATGAGCAAACCACTCTTGTCGTAAGGATACCAAATATATTTTCCTTCGGATAAAAATCCATTTTTGATAGATTCATTTTCGACTACTAAACGGAAGTATTTTTTCTCATTTGCTGGTAGTTCATTATAATCATTTTTAGATATTTTAAATATATTATTTTTCCCTGATCTTATTCCTTGCTTTACGTCAAAAATCTTAGCTACTTTTGATAGTTTGCTTGAAGCAGTATATAGTTCTAATTCTTTAATTAATTTGTACTCTTTTTGGGAGATAGGCTTCCAATTATTTGACATAACCGGAAAATAGTCCGGTTGGAATATACTATAGTTGATTCTATCTTTAGTACTTTGTTCTGCATACTGCATTTTTCGCAATTCTCGAAGAGCTTCTTGAGCAGTTCCCTTTTCATTACGAGTCCATAAGAGAGTAGGTACGCTATTATTTGTTTTAGGTTTTTGACCGATAAAAATACTTACATCAGTAAGAGCATCTTCAAAAACAAAATTTCCTAGTTTACCTAATAGTTTAAGATCAATTGAATCAATAACTTCGGAACGCAATTTCGAGTAAGCATCCAAAGAAAATAGTGAAGTAGGAATTACGCTACCTAAAACGCCACCTTCTTGAAGATGAGTAACTGCCTTATAAAAGAAGGCACTCGCTTGATTAGGTTTGCCTTGGAAATTATTATCTAAAGCGTGTTTTACAGCTTCTTTGCTTTTGACATCAGTCAGTTGCTCCCAAGAAATAAATGGAGGATTCATCAGGATAATGGAATAATCGTTGTTCCAATTTTCAGTTAATGAATCATCAACTATTTGTATATCAAATGATAGTTTATTTTCCCAGATTGTTCTTTGCTCATATTTTAATAGGAATTTAGAAGTATTTACAGCTGTTTCCGAGCTGTCAAATCCATGAATAAGTATTGAACCTTGATAATTCTTTTCTTTAAGTTGTTTGAGTACCTCAATTAAGAATTCACCTGAACCACAAGCCGGATCAAGAATTTTAAGTTCGTCCAAATTATTTAAATCTAATGCGTTTAATACATTTTCTACAATTGTCCTTGCTAAGTATGAAGGAGTATAATGAATACTGGAGTAAATCATATTTTTGGTTGTAAATGTACCTGAGAAAGTGCCGAATAAATCCATTTGCTTATCAAAGAAAAGTACTTCTTTTTGTGCTTCTTGGAATAATGCCCCTGCACTATGACGTAGTATTAGGTTCAAATCCGGTACAAATCTGCCGGCACTCTGTTTAAATCGCTCCAAGAATCTTTCAAAATCAGTAGGAATATGGTGATTAGCAATTCCCCATTTATCAAAATTTAACTTATAAACATCGTCATCCTCTATTCCGGCAAGTAATATAAAAAGCAAATTAAGGGCTTGTATAGGATTATGATACTCTGAAGTTAGAGTTCTGAATTGCTTAAAAATATCAATAATAATCGGTACTACATCTTTATCAGATTTAATACTTTGTGAGACTAAGTAGCTATAAAATTTCTCAAAATTGTTAGTAATAGTGTTTAATGAAATTGTTTCTACTTTTGTTGGCTTGTTCCAATTATAAAGTTTGGCATCAGTATCATTTACAAATAAAAAGTTTTTAGTATTGCTGGACCAAGATTGAGAAAAATATGAATCACTATCATCGGCATTTGGAGAAGTGTGCAAACAAAAATTGCCACTTAAACCGTTAAGCATAATATATTTACTACCCTCGTTTGGTTTTAAATGGACAGGTAAATGCCCTAAATTCTTTGTCCAATACGATACTTCAGTAATATGTGGCATATCTAATTCTCCTCCGGTACTTGAATAGTCAAAGAGTTTATAATACCCTTATTAACTTGTAATTTCATTAAATATACAAAGATAAGAATATTTAATGAAATTACAATAGCACTCTAACACCAAGACTGCTAAAGCATAATATAATTTTCTCATATTTCAACTCAAAACCATTTCTAAACTATTTCAAAAAACATATAAAATGGCTTCCTTGTGGTAAGAGGGCGATAGGAATAATTTTGCTCACCGTAAATGGTGAAATCAGAATTTGAAAATTAATCCACAAGGAGGAAATATGGAAATTGAAGTATTCAGAGCCGGCACTGTGCGAGATTCCAGCGGACAGGAGCGTCATTATTCCGAAGCGGACTTGGATGCAATTGCTGCTACATACAATCAAAGAGTTGCGAGCGATTACTCAGAAATGGCTCCGATAGTAAAGGGACATCCGAAAGATAATGCACCGGCATTGGGTTGGACTAAGTATCTGAAGCGTTCCGGCGATAAACTGATAGCAGCAGTTAAGGATATTTGCCCGGAATTTATGGAGGAATTGCAAGCCGGACGCTACCGCCGAGTGTCGATTTCGCTTTATCCCGACAAAATGCTTAGGCATATTGGATTTCTCGGAGCGGCGGCTCCGGCTGTCCGCAATTTGAAGCCGGCTGAATTCAACGAAAATGTAGCTGATAAATTTGCCGACAATCCATCCGACAATGCTAATGATAATATTGATACGGAAGTAGAATATAGCATCGACTTCGCAGAAATGCCTGCTGACAAAGCAAATGCCGCTGAGTTACTAAATCTCCAATTGCAATTGAGCGAATGCTTGAAAACAATCGAGAAATACGAACGTGAAAAGCGAGTAGCCGAGTTCAAAGAATACTGCTCGAAGCAAAGTCAAAAGCTCGCAATGAGCGGACTCCAACCAATCGTTAGCGAATATATGCCAGAATTTATGGAGATGGCTTATCAATTAGATTCGCAAAAATCAAATGAGAATACCGAGCCGAATTACTCCGGTAAAGTGAAGGAATTAATCGCAAATTTCAGTCAGTTGAATTTGACCGAAGAATTTGCGGGTTCTACGGAATTCGCTACCGAATTGACCAATAACTTCAGCGGTAAGAACGTACGCCCAGAACGAATTGAAAAGCATCGCCGAGCAATGGAAATACTTAGAACTAATCCGAATTTAACTTACGAAGAAGCAGCAAATTCAATTACGAATTAGTCTTTTTTGTCATTCCTGTGAAGTGAGTCTTCGAACGGATACAGGAAATCAGTCTTCTGATTCAGCGTAGTTAATCTAAGAAATGGATAGACGATAGTGCATTGACAATTAGAAAATACTTAAAGTTTCAAATCTTCCGACTATTCTACAAACCTTCCGACAGGTTAAGAAACTGTCGGAAGGTGATTTCTTCTACCTTCGGAAGGTTTCTTAACCCTTCCGAAGGTTTATGAAAATTGCATCCCCACGCAGAGCATGGGAATGTGAAATAAGTTATAAACAATTAAAAAATTAAGGAGAAAAAATTATGTCTGCTAAAAGATTAGATGATTTGCGTATAGTCGATCCGGTATTGACTACTATAGCTCAAAATTGGAAAAATGATTTGTATTTGTCGGAGCAATTATTCCCGACGATTACAGTATCGAAATCGAAAGGCAAAATTCCGATATTTGGCAAGGAAGCGTTCTATTTACGAGAAACCGATAGAGCTATACGAGCTGATTCGAATCGAGTATCGACTACGGAATATAAATTAGAAGCCTACGAAACCCAAGAACGAGACATCGAAATGGCGATAGACTATTTGGAATGTTCCGAAGCGATGAATTACGAAAAGTATGAACAAAAGATTACCAAGGAATTACGAGACGTGTTGGCATTGAATCGTGAACGTGAAATCGCCGAGCATATACAAAATCCGGATAATTATAGCTCACATCAACGTATTGTACTAAGCGATGCTGATGCTTTCAATTCGACCTCGTCAAATATCGATCATATCGAATTAATCAAGAAATCTAAAGAAGCTATGCGAGCAAATATCGGGCGAGTGCCGAACACGATGATGCTCAATAATGCTACCTTAGAAGCGATTATGGTTAGTCCATTTTTCTTGGAAGTGTGCAATCAATCTAATATCTTGAAACCAAGCGTTACTATGCTCAAAGAATATCTCGGTATAGATAACTTTATGATAAATAATGGAGTTTATACCGAAGACGGTTTGACATTTAAGGATATTTGGAAGGATAATATCCTGATGATGTACTTAGACCACAATACTGCCAAACAACGTAGCGAATACAATCCGAGCTTCGGTTATATCTTCCAACTCGATGGCAATCCCGAAATAGACACATACTACGAAAATGGCGGCAAAGTAAAAGTAATCCGTTGCACAGATAACTTCTGCTGGAAAATTACGCATAATGTTCTGTTGTTTTCTGTAAATGAGTATTCTCATGTTAATGCTTATATAAATCAATAGTATATAAAGAATTGAGAAAATTATATAATTAAAATACTTTCCGTTAATATCCTTTGGTATATAAGTATTTTTTCCGTAAATTTTCCGTCGGTTGTTTTAACGGAAAATATTTAAGGTACATTATGAGAGTCTTGAAATATCTTGATAGGAATGAAAATAAAGAAACGTTTATCGTATTCTATGTTTCAGTAAATGGTTTTCAATTAAAGTTTTCTTCCGGAGAAAGGATTCATCCAAAATACTGTAAACTCAAAGGAGCTACTAAGATTGAAGCAATTAAAACGCAATGCCCATATTATTCAGAGCTGATTGCACGGCTTGATAATCTCGAAACAAAAATACGTACATTCGTTACAAAAAATAATACAGAATTTGATTTAACTAAGGCACAATTAAAGAATTATATTGATGAATTAAAAGGAGCAGGGTATAAGAGCGGCACATTGTGGAGCGTTTACGATGAATTTATTCATCTAAGAGAAAGTAAAAAAGAAGTGCAGCCTGGAGACTTTAAGCCGTACTCAGATAGTATAATTAAAATCTATAAACATTCATATAAAAAACTGAAATCATTTGAGATTGAAACGAAAACAGAAATCAATTTTAAATATTTCATCAATAAAGAACTTTATACAGAGTTTTCTGGATGGTTAACGGAAAAAGATTTGCACCTTAACTCAAAAGCGATAATACTAAAATCAATTAAAACATTTGCAAATTGGGCAAAAGGCAAAGGTTATATAAAATCGTTTCCGAACGTGGCTTGGAAAACTTCAATGAAAGAAGGCGAGATGTTCGCTTTGACTGAAGCGGATTTAGAACTAATCAAGAAAGCAGAATTAAGTGAATCTTTGAACAATACTCGTAATTGGTTTGTTATCCAATGCTACACAGGGTTAAGACATTCTGATTTAATCCGGCTAACAGAAAAGGATTTCGATTTAGAGAATGGCGTTATCCAAGTTTTAACCAAAAAGACTGGATCGTTAATTAAAATTCCAATAGTCCCGCAGCTTAAAAGTTTTATGCTACAGTTTCCTTTTAGTTCATTGTATCGTACTGTTATAAGCCGTTATAATGAGAATCTAAAGGCAATTGCAGAGCAGTCGGGGTTTATTCAAGAATCACTTAGAATCAAATATTTATCATCAAAGAACGAAATGGAATCATTAAAA
>CAZIIZ010000014.1:14164-14590 GCA_964539225.1 uncultured Hyphomicrobiales bacterium
CTGTTCGGTTCGCATTTAGCCAGGCGAACTTTTATTACTAATTCCCTTCGTCGTGGAATACCGGCAGAGCTTGTAAGATTAGTAAGCGGACATAAGAATATGGCAAGTTTTCAGAGGTACGTGAAATTCACTCAAGATGAGGCACTTGATGCGTTTAAGGATAAATATTAAAGGGTGTCGTGAAAGGCGACACCCTTAACAAACATAAGAAAGGATTTCCGGTTCATCCCCACGCACGTAGGGAATAGGCATCTTTATTTTCGAGGTAACCAGTCTCTACAAATAAAGAAGATGCTTGCTATGCTCACAATCAAAAACTAATTTTAAAAACCTAAGATTAGAAACGTTTAATTATTTCTTTTATTGTAGTGTGTAGTTTTTTACACAGTGTCAGATTGGCAATAAAAATAGCTCATTTTCGGTATA
>CAZIIZ010000015.1:0-5920 GCA_964539225.1 uncultured Hyphomicrobiales bacterium
CTAATTCTACGACCAAAATATATAAAATTTTGCAGCTTAGCGGATTTCATGAAGTAATTGGTTATACCGGTGAATATAATAGTTGCGGAGATAGAGTTCGGAAATTGGACAAAATAGCCGACGAAATTATTCGTGATGAATTTGCTACAAATTTTTCAATAGCCGCTGTCGCAAGCGAAGAATGCGAAGGGATAGTATCGTTCAACGATCATTACCAAAGTGCAGAATATGTAGTGATGTATGACCCTTTGGACGGTTCTATGAATTCTGACGTTAACTTGACTACCGGTTCAATATTCTCAGTATTGCCAAGAATAGAAAACGATTCGACATCAGAAAAGAGCTTTCAGCAATGCGGCGATAATCAAATTGCTGCAATTTATGCCATATACGGAACAGCTTTAAAATTAGTATTTACTTACGGTGCTGGAGTGTTCGAGTTTACATATCATCAAGAGAAAAATGAATTCTATTTGTCGGATGATAAAATTACAATGCCGGATAAAGGTTTTCAGTATTCATGCAACGAAGCAAATTCAGCTCAATGGGCTGAGAAGTACAGGAATTATTTAGATTTTATCAAGACTCCGGAAAGTATTCCTAAATATATTTCTCGATATTTAGCGACTGTGGTCGGAGATGTTCATAGAATTCTGCATAATGGAGGAATTTATATTTATCCATCGACTTTATTGAATAAGTCCGGCAAAATCAGATTAGGATATGAGGCGAATCCATTAGCCTTTATCATAGAACAAGCCGGTGGGAAAGCATATACCGATAGCGGAAGGATATTAGCTCGTTCGTTAAGCAATATCCACGAGCAAATCCCGTTTTTTGTCGGTAGTGCCGAGAATATAGACGAATTTCTAAATATAGTGATGAATTGAATAGTCTGAAGAATTATCGAATAGAATTTACAACGACGCAGCTTTGCATCTATCTACCAACCATTGTTCCGCTGGGAAATCTCTGTCTATAGCATCTTGAGTCAATCTGCCGAAATGATCAGCAGAGGCGACTAATAATAATAAATCAATATTCACACGCTCGATTAATCGAATTATTGCCTTGTTCGATACCTTATCTTTAGCTAAGTATAGCTGAGTAGGGCGGAGATGCTCACGCACTAAATCGAGAATTGGTTTGTGATAGGATTCAGGAATTTCTATTCTGTTCATAAATTCTTGAGTGATTGGTATGCCTTTTTGTTCGTGCATTGGGCTGACTATTCTGCCGTCTCTTTCGAAAGTGGTTACTGCTTTACCTAAATCGTGGCATAATGCGGAAAGCATTAGTATTCTTCTATCTTCATCGGAATTTAAGCGAGATTTGAGTTCAGCAGCTGCGTCAATCACCATCATAGTATGCACGAAAACATTGCCTTCTGGATGCCAATCCGGATTCTGAGTAGTGGTTTTGAGTACAGCTAACTCTGGAAACATTTCCGTTAGAATATTATCCGGCAAAGCATCGATAAATTTAGATGGAATAGGAGAATAATATAAATTATCAAGGAATAGTTCGTTAAGCGATTGTTTCATAGTACCCAAAATTCTAATAAAAATAAAGTAAATTTAGACGCTTAAATCATAACTGAATTGTAATATAGCAAATTATTAGTCGGAACTATGTTTCGGATGACTGCCGATATGCTATTTCTGTCATTATGTTCAGATATCCTACACTTCGAAAGTGTAGGACATCTTGCCACTTTCAATTTCTCAATTCATCCGATGACTGCGAGTCATCGGATGAATATCTGTCGAACTGCTATTAAATGCGGAGTATAGACTTTGACGTGGCTATAAGATTGTCGTAGTTCAGATGTCCTACATCTGCTAGATGTAGGACATCTAACTATAAACAAAAAAAACTCATCCGAGGACTGAAAGTCTTAGGATGAGTTTTAAAATTAATTACAAACTATTGCAGATATTAAACTATCTACTAAAGTAATATAGTACTGCGATACCCAAGCCAATTCTGTAAATTACGAAAGGATAGGTAGTGCGAGTTTTTAAGAATTTGATTAAAAATGCTATAGACGCATATCCGCTTATAGCAGCTACTATAGTAGCAATTACTAAAGTGGTAACTTCAGGGGAAGTAATATATTTCAAGCTTTGATAAAATTCCAACAGACCGCTGGCTAATACTGCCGGGATACTAAGTAAGAATGAGAACTTAGCGGCTGTTTCGCGAGTCATTCCGAGGAACATACCCGCAGTAATGGTTGTGCCGGAGCGAGAAGCACCGGGAATCAACGCCAAGCTCTGAGCTAAACCGACGATTATAGCATCTTTCATAGTCAAATCTTTCGTTTTCTTGCGGAATTTTCCGACTTTTTCAGCGATTGCTAAAACAATAGCCAACAATATCAAGCTTACTCCGATTACCATAGGATCTTTAGTGATGCCGCCCTCGATAATTTTCTTGATAGCAAGTCCGATTACTACTATTGGCACTGTGCCTAATCCGATATACCAACCCATTTTGGAGTCTTGCGATTGCTCTGAATATTTACGTCTTCCGCCTCCGAGGTTTTCCTTCAGAAAAGCGACGGGAATTGTTTTAATTTCTTTTGCGAAATATATGAATACTGCCAACAGAGTGCCAAGCTGAATCGTAGCTACGAATGCAGTCCATTTCTCCGGCGACATAGTAGTCATATTGCCAAGCAAATGCCCGGCTAAAGTTAAATGGGCTGATGAACTTATTGGAATAAATTCGGATAATCCTTGAATTAGCCCTAAGATTATTGCTTCAAAAATACTCATTATTACTTACCTTTATTCTCTTTTTTTAAAATAAATTCAGCTTTTATTACGTTGCTCGTGGTTCCGGTTACTTTGTAAATATTGCTTAACCGCTTGCCTACTACCCAGATAATATCAGTTTTTGTAGCAAGGACCAATACTGAACGTTTGTCGATAGTCGAAATTTTCTGATTAGTCAGGAAGTCGCTAATTTTCATAGTGCCGTCCATACCGAGCGGCTTAAATTCATCGCCGATTTCCCAATTTCTTAGGTTCATAAACGCTGGGATCAAGTCTGCATCGAGATACTCGACAAAAGGATCTTTTGAGAATTCTACGCTTTTCCTGTCAACGACACTCAATCGGAATTTACCGGCATCTAAATTATTTTCACTGATTCTTTCAATTATCATATCAATCGAATCTAAAGGGCTGCTCTGAGCAAATATTATTTTTTCTCTGTCTCGTAGAGCAAATACTTGTTTATTAATATTAGCAATTGCTCCCGATGGAGATTTGGACAAAGCTAATATTCTATCAAGTACTTTAAGATTTGGAGGCAACAATTTGAAAATACTCACTATTGCTGATTGGATAATTTCGCTTTGAATAAATTCAGAATGCGTTTCTAATTGAGCAATATTTATATGGAATTGATCTTTTCGTCTGTCTTTTACCAAATCTTCCACTGCATTATTTACGAATCCGGTGATAAATTCATCGGCTCCGCGGATCAGCTTGGAAGTACGATTAATCAAATCGAAAATTGCCGGAGAAAAATCCTGTTGAATTTTCGGCAGTAATTCTAATCGTACTTTATTGCGTGTATAATTAGTAAGGGCATTCGTTTCGTCTTCACGCCACTGCAAATTCCGCAATTTAGCATATTTATATATATTTTCTTTTTTGAAATCAATAAGTGGACGAATCATATACGTATTCTTGACTAAATGTCTTTGGCGAGGAATCCCGGCAAGTCCGGTCAATCCTGTACCTCTGAATAAATTCAAGAAAAATGTTTCCACCGAATCGTCAGAACTGTGAGCAGTCGATACAAAATCAATTTTCAAATTGCCGGACAAGCGTTCGAACATTTTATAGCGTCGAGTTCTGGCGGCTTGCTCGATAGATATGGCATTTTCGGAAGCGAATTTCATAATATTTTCGCTACCGGTATAGCATTTGATGTTGTAAGCTGTGCATACCTTTTTTACTAATTCTTCATCGCTATCGCTGGACAATCCGCGCAATTTGTGATTAAAATGAGCAACAGAAACTGTATATTTCATTTCTTCGGCTAATTGAGCTATGATGTCGAGCATAACAATAGAATCAACACCACCGCTGACAGCTAATAGAATTCTCGAACCTTGCATCGCAAAATGTTCATCGATTAAAACCTTTTTCACATGGTCAATCATATCATTGGCGAAAATATTATTTTCATCGTCGATATTAATTTTCCGATTCACAGGAATTTCCGTAAACTGAATCGTGCGATTGCTTAGGAATTCTTCGTTATCTATCTTTGCATTTGGATCTTCCGGGAATGTCATTTTTATATAATCCTCCGGCGGAAGTTCGATTACCTCGTCTTTAGAAGCTAAAGCCTCCGCTTCGTATTTATTTACGGGGTTTTTTTTATTCTTCTTCTTTTTCTTTGCGAATTTAGAAGCATCGTCTATAGGTAATTCTGTCGGAATATCTGGTTCGGATCTCTTGCCTTGAGTTACCTTGATTTTGAGTTTTGATTTGCCTTCTTTAGCTATTTCATTCAGAATCGCTTCTAATGCTACTTTGCGTTGCTTGGTTTCTTCGGCATTATACGGAGTGCTTAAAGCAACTTTGCTTTTAATTACTTGGCGTATATTGAGCTTAGGCAATGACTTCTTGTTTTCTTCGTCGAAGTTCTGTTTTACTCGTTTTTCTAATACAATTTTGTTGTTTCCGATTACAACTGCAGTTCGAGTAACCAACAGTTCCTTTTTCTCAAATTTAGGCGAAGCGGCTATTGGTTGACTTGCTTTTGATTCAGGCGTTGCAATTGCCGCAATTTGCTCGTTAGAATTTTGGACTACAGCTTTGTCTTTTGTAATTACAAATTTGACTAATTTCGCTTTCTTAATTTCAATTGCAGGACTTACTTGAATCTCAGATATTTCTTGTTCTGGAATTGGCTCAGATGCCGAATCTGGATTCTCATTAGCTAATAATTTTCGTAATTTCTTATTCCGTTTGTAATTTTTATTTCTGCGATTTCTATTGCTGTTTTTGCTCGGAATTAGATTTTCAGAATTTACACCATCTTCGATGTTCACATCCGAATCAATTATTGCCTCATCAACAATCGGTAATATCGGTTCATCTGTATTGTTATCAATGCGATTATTAAATTTCGGATGAATTGGTTGTTTCGGCTGCTGAGTATTTACAGGCTTAGGCTGAATTTGTGGATTCGGCTGAGGCGTAGCTTTCGCAATTTGATTTGGATTAATATTCTGCTTACTATTCGGATGCTGATTATTAATTGGCTTAGGCTGAATTTGTGTATTCTGCTGAGGCGTAACTTTAGCAATTTGATTCGGATTAATATTCGGCTTAATACTATTCGGATTCTGATTGGTTATTGGCTTCGGCTGAATTTGTTGGTTCGGCTGAGGCGTAACCTTAGCAATTTGATTTGGATTAATATTCGGCTTAATACTATTCGGATTCTGATTGGTTATTGGCTTCTGCTGAATTTGTGTATTCGGCTGAGTCGTAGCTTTAGCAATTTGATTTGGATTAATATTTTGCTTAATACTATTCGGATTCTGATTGGTTATTGGCTTCTGCTGAATTTGTTGGTTCGGCTGAGGCGTAGCTTTAGCAATTTGATTTGGATTAATATTTGGCTTAATACTATTCGGATTCTGATTATTTATCGGCTTAGTCTGAATTTGTTGATTCGGCTGAGGCGTAACCTTAGCAATCTGATTTGGATTAATATTCGGCTTAATACTATTCGGATTCTGATTATTTATCGGCTTCTGCTGAATTTGTTGGTTCGGCTGAGGCGTAGCTTTAGCAATTTGATTTGGATTAATATTTGGCTTAATACTATTCGGATTCTGATTATTTATCGGCTTAGTCTGAATTTGTTGATTCGGCTGAGGCGTAAC
>CAZIIZ010000015.1:6020-10393 GCA_964539225.1 uncultured Hyphomicrobiales bacterium
GATTCTGATTATTTATCGGCTTAGTCTGAATTTGTTGATTCGGCTGAGGCGTAACTTTCGCATCTTTATCTAGATTAAGATTTTGCTTGTTACTATTTAGCTTTGTATTGCTTTTAGGTTTTGCCGGAGCTTTCGATTTCCGATTTTGAGGGATTGGGGTATCTTCTTTGGGATTATCAATCTGATTATCCGGCTGAATACCGCTTACTTGCTCAATGGATTTAGCAACTTGAGGCTGATTTTGAACTTTTGCTATAATTTCTTGATTGGCGACATTCGCATCTATTTTTTCAGCTTTAGGTACTATAGAATTGGATGTGTTTTCGATAGAAGATTCTATAGCTTTTGGAGCAACAGTTTCGTCGAGTTTTGTGCCTTTGTACCTGTTTTTTTTTCGTTCCGCCCAGTAATTCTTTTTGCGTCTTGCCTCGTTCGACATAGGCTCAGAATCAGCACTGCTAACAGTATTACTTCCAGCATCTAATACTGGAGTTGGCACAACAGCTACTACTTCAACTACCTTTTCGCTTTGAATACGAATAGGTTCATTTTTTATGGATTCCGTAGATTTTACAGAATCTGTTATTATTAGAGAATCAGAATTCGCCGGAACTACTTCAGTCGTCTTTGCGACTTTTGTTTTCGGAGAATAGCCTTTTTTGCTTGTCGTTTTCTTTTTCGCTACTTCTTGGATTTCAACAGTTTGCGTATTAGTTTCGACAGCAGTTTGCGTATTATTTATTTCTTGTTTCGCTTCATCTTTATTTGCTGCTTTGGCACTTTTTTTTGCTTTAGCAGGTTTAGATTCAATACTTTTTTTTTTGTCGGTAATTTTTGTTTTTTTTACCGGCTCGGCTTTTCTGATTGCTCCATTTTCTTCTTCATTAACAGTCTTCTTTTTTGCCATTAATTTTCTCTTTTTCAAAATTGGAACAATAACATAATAAACACAGATTTAAATAAATTCCATTTGATTTGTCAAGTATTTATCAATTAATTTGATAGACACTAATTTAAAAATTCAGATTTAGAGCTTATATTATTTCCGCTTTATTTTTCAACTTTATTACCAATAATTATATATTATTAGTATCGCAATTTACGAAAAAAATACGAAGTATTATAACAAAAAGATTAATGTCGGCGAAATATATACTCTCGTTCACAATTCTTAACACGCTCCATAATAAAAAGACACACCATCGACAAATATAGCTCGCCGATGGTGTGAAATAATTCTTGGTATTACTTATTGGGAACAAGCGTAATCAAATTGTATCTCTAATCATTCAATTACAATTTAACTACCAATTCTTCCACACATTTACGAACTTTTTTAGCGTTTGCTAAGTAATCGGTTTCGGCATTGCGATAGCCTAATGCCATTATCAATGTGCTTGATAATCCTTTTTCATTTAATTTCAAAATTTTATCTAATTCTGCATTGTTGAAGCCTTCCATCGGAGTGGAATCAATGCCTTGTTCGGCAGCCGCAACCAATGCAAATCCTAAAGCTATATAAGTCTGGCGAGCCGACCAATTAAAATAATTATCTTTTACTTGGTCGCGTGAACCTAAAATCATTCCTTTAAAATCAGCAAGCATAGCTACATCAATTTCTCGGACGTTTGCAATATTCTGCATATAGTCGTCTATTTCGCTGTCGAGTAAGTCTTGTCTAGCGGCGAATACGATGATGTGCGAACCTTCTATGATTTGCGGCTGTTGGCAGGCTGTTTGGTGAATTTCTTTGCGTAATTCTTCGCTTTCAATTAAGAAAACCTTAAATGATTGAAGTCCGAGCGAAGTCGGAGCTAATCTAATAGCGTCAATAATATTGTCGATTGCAGTCTGAGGTACTTTTTCGCCGTTCATTCTTTTGGTGGCATATCGCCAGTTCAATGCTTGAGTAAATTCCATAACAATATTTCCGTAAATTATCAAAATTTTACCAATTAATTCATTCAGTATAATTGACGTAAATGCAGTCTAATATATTTTTTAGTTATTGCAAATATTTTGAAATAATTCATGGCGAATATCAACTTCTAAAGATAAAATATACAGCTCCGAGCATGCACAAGCCTGCCCATATAAAATCAGTTTTAAATGGTTGCTTTAAATATATCATCGAAAATGGTATGAACACAGATAGAGTTATCACTTCTTGTATGATTTTCAGTTGAGCGACGTTTAATTGAGTATAGCCGATACGGTTCGCCGGTACTTGCAATAAATATTCGAATAGAGCGATTCCCCAGCTAACAATTGTAGCTACATACCACTTTCTGTCCGCCATATTTCGCAAATGTCCGTACCAAGCGAAAGTCATAAAAACATTTGACAACACCAACAAGCCCACAGTTATCAATATAACTTGCATAATTATTTATTTTCCCTGCTAATCAAACCACAATACATATCTTTTGATTAATTATTGGATTACCACCAATTCCACTTTTGTAATTCCGTCTTTTATCATATCAATTTCTTGAGCTGCAGCCGTAGAAAGGTCGATAATTCTATCGTCTTTGAAAGGACCTCGATCGTTAATTTCCACTATTACTTGTCGCCCATTTTTTTGATTCACTACTTTTACTTTCGAGCCAAATGGCAAGGTGCGGTGAGCAGCTGTCAGCTGGTTTTGGTTATATATTGTACCGGATGCTGTCATCTTTCCGTCAAAGTCATCTCCGTAATAAGATGCTACTCCGTCTTGGACTTCTCCAACGGGAATAGGCATCTTCGATTTAGGGACGGTACCAATTGAAGGAGAATTTCTATCGGTACTTACTCTTGACGCTGTATAACCGCCGCCCGAATATTTGCCCGAAGTATTCGATCCGCTCGCACCGGAAGTGAATCTGACCGAGGACGAACACGAACTGAGCATCACCATTACAAGGGCAACTAATGTTATTTGCGAATATCTGATTATTGATGAATTCTTATGGGGTGCAATTGCATAATTATCTTCGAATTGCACTTTACCATTTAAGAAATTTACTTTGTCGATTAATTTATACTTCTGCATCTTCGCTCCTCCATTTTGGAATTTTTAATTCTGGTTTTTCAACATAAATATAGTCGTCTAATTCAAATATATCATAAACGCTCAAGCAGGCTTTACCTTGATTTTCGTTTATATTCTCTCCGGTTACATAGCTATAAGTCCATCCGTGCAAAGGGCATATTATCGTATCGTCTTGAATATAGCCTTTGTATATTTCCCGAGCATGGCGATGCAAACAAATATTCGAGACGCAATACAAATGGCTATCAATCCGAAATAGAGCTAATTGCAAATCTATATCGTCTTCGAAGGCTAATTTGTATCCTTTTCTATCCACTAATTCGTCGGACGGAATAATTTTCAAATATTTCTTGCCGTTTCGCTGAATTTCCGAAAAGTCTTTTAGGTATTTTTGCATAATTTTAATAGATATTTATTCGTTTATTTTCTTTTTGAATTTATTTATATTAAGATCTTCAATAAAACTCGGAATATTGAACAGGATTTGATGATGCCCGAACACTCCATATTTCAATTCCAGCACAGCATCGGCTTTTTCCCAATTTTGGAATAATATCCTATACAAAGCAATTACCGCACCAGTTCGGTCTGAACCGTGCTGACAATGGACTAAAATCGGTTTGGGTGCATCTCGTAATATTTTCATAGCTTGCACGAATTTACCTTCCTCCATTGTAAGTGCCATCATCGGCACACTGTATAATTTCAATTGAGTGCCTTGAGCCGCATCCTCGTCACTATGCGAATATCTTAGATTTAATACAGATTTGAATCCAGCTTTTTCTAATTCTCGGAAGTCTTGTGCTGTTGGCTGTTCCGAACGATAAACAGAGTCGGACACCTTGTACAAATTTTGCAAATTTCCAATTTTTATTTTCTCTGCGGGGCTGCTATATGTATAGGGCTTTGCTCCGCAAGAAACAAATATAATCAGAGCTATTACTATTAATTTAATACTGTGCTGCATAATCTTTACTGTCAAATACTGCCAAACTATAAAATTTAATTTGTCATTATTTATTTGCAAATATCTTGCCAATATAAGTAATCGCTAATCATTATTCACAACTTTTAAATAAACGTAAAAATTGTCATTCCTGCAAACGAGTCTTCGAGTGCATGAAGATTGTCTGAACCATTGGTTAAGCTGATTGAATTGATGAAGATGATTAAACTATAAAATTATTCTTACAATCATCTTAAACACACTAATCAGATAAATCAGTGGTTCAGACAATTAGTTTCCTGCATTCACTCGAAGACTCGTTCGGCAGATTGTCTGAACCATTGATTAAGCAGATTGAATTGATTAAGATGATTAAACTATAAAATTATTCTT
>CAZIIZ010000015.1:10493-14473 GCA_964539225.1 uncultured Hyphomicrobiales bacterium
GATAAATCAGTGGTTCAGACAATGAGTTTCCAGCATTCACTCGAAGACTCGTTCCTCAGATTGTCTGAACCATTGGTTAAGCAGATTGAATTGATGAAGATGATTAAACTACAAAATTATTCTTAAAATCATCTTAATCACACTAATCAGATAAATCAGTGGTTCAGACAATGAGTTTCCAGCATTCACTCGAAGACTCGTTCCGAAGGAATGACAACTCTGAGAGATGTGAATAATGTTATTGAATTATCATCATTTTGCGAAGGGAGCTGCTCGGTGTGATTAATTCGTAGATATATAATCCGCTCGAATAATCTTTAGAATTTATTCTGATTTGGTGCTTGCCCGGTTCGGTATATGATGAATACAATTTAGATACTAATTCGCCCAGTACGTTATATAAGCTTAATTCGCAAAATCCCTTTTCGGGAGTGGAAAATTGAATCTCTGCATCGCCAAATACTGGATTAGGATAAGGGCGAGATAATGATTCCTCGACGTTCAATTTTACCAATCTATCGTTCGGTTCGGTGCAGATATTATTCAAGCAAAATTTGCCCGATTGAATCTGCGGAATAATCTCAGGGCAATTCGATAATGAAGCTATGTGTAATTCTGTGCAAGCAGAACTGCCCAGTGCGGCAGTAAATCCAATCATTTTTGTGCTAATAGAATCATAAATCGGTAATTCGACTGATAATGTTTCTGTATCGAAAGTAGAACTGAGTACATACTTACTTAGCGAATCTGGCAACAATAAAGATTTATAGTAACTTAGGGATATTTTATGATTAACGATTCCGCAGCTTTTGATAGCATTGTAATTATTAGCGATTATTGAAATTGGCAAGTCGAATTTCTCGCCTATTGACTTAGATACGCTATCAATAGCGATGGTAAAGTCAGGAATAATATTCTTCACGTCTATACTTAACTTCGATACGCAACCGATTTCATTGAAAATATCTACACTGTACCTTCCGGGTTCGCTTACTATGATTTCATTGCTTTTCTCGGCTGTGGACCAATTGTAAGTATATCCCGGCGGAACTGATAGTTTGATTGGTTTGCACGGACACAATAGTCCTTCACTTTCGGCAGTTATCGCAGTAACGTTTGGGTAATCAAATACCTTTACATAAACTGAATCCGTCAGCGAGCAACCATGATTATCCGTTACGGTTAGATAATACATTCCGGAATTTGCACCAGTAAAGATTGGATTCAAAGTATCGCTAATATCGATATCATTAGAAGGAGACCATTGCAATTGCAAATTCTCTCTCGGCACATTAAGTATTACATTGATTTTCTGATGATCAGCTCGGCAAATTCTAATTGTATCCACGTCAATTTTAGGCGGGAAATCGCAAATCCGGCGGAAGCTCAAGTCGTCAATAGCAAAATCATTGCCTATTGCTGCCTTGCCGTCATTATAAAGTTTGATTACATTGCTTACATTATCTGCATAATAATCGAAATCATATCTGATCCATTTGCATTTAGTCGTATTGTCTATGATTATATTAGCTCCATATTTTGCATTATTCATCATAAGACGAATCGAGGATGAGGCATTACTACTGTTGTATGCGAGCCAAAAGGAAAAACGATAATTGAATTTAGTTTCTAAATTATTAATCTGAGTGGATAAAAAATATTTATCGCCGAGACTGCTTGAATCGCCATTTACAAACAGCATATAGGCTTTCGAATCTTTAGTATGATCAAATAAAGTGGCGAACTTAGGATCGGCAGTATTGGGATTTTTAGTAATCAGCCAAGTCATTTCAAATGGCAGATGTTGTTTATTGAATTGATTATATTCGGTGGTATAGCCCTTCAGGCTGTCGGAGAAATTGCCGTTTTCTATTAATTCGCGAGTGCCTAATACTTGAGAATAACACAATGAACAGGTAAATATCTCAACAAACAAAATATATGATAAAAGTCTCCGAAACATTTTTTTGTCCTCGCCTTATATACGACAAACAAGCATTACACTTCTGTTTATAATCATATTTTCAATACGATTTAGCCATTTTAAACGACAAAAACTTAGAAGCGATAATAAATAATTATTGTTGCAAATATATATATTATATTTCAAAAAATAGAAATAAATTTGAATCTATTGCGAATAATAATTTATTCCATAAAGCATTTCACACAATATTCAAAAACAATGAATGCAATTCTAATATTTTAAGTAGTAATACGTATATCAAGTCTTGGATTAAATCCATATTTTAGACTCTTTTAAAATTTGTACGATAAATATGATTAATATATATTTTAGATTGATAATTGTTAGTGCTATAATTGCGATATTCTCTACTTTGCAATTAACTGCCTCTAAGTACTTAATACATACTTATACCGCTGAAGATGGACTTCCAAATTCAATGGTTGGTTCTATTGCTCAGGACAAAAATGGTACAATATGGGCTTCTACTGACAAAGGAGTTTGTACGTATGATGGAAGAAATTGGAACAGATTAATTAACGGAATTAATGGTAACTCACTTCAGAATGTCTTAAAGATTAGTATAGATGAACTCAATAACGTTTGGGGACTCAGGATAACCGATGAACTAACTTTAATCAATCTAAATAGAAGAATTACACCTATTCCAAGTTGTAAAATCAACATACCCAATATCCGCTTAATTAGTTACTCCAGATTGCACTTAAACAATACTAACAATAGGCTAACTGCAGCAGTTGCATTGGGCAATATTGGCGTTTGGGTGTGGAATGGGGCGAATTGGAGGATGTATAATACTTCCAACGGTCTGCCTTCGGTTTCTCATTTGTCGATTTATACAATTGCAGATGAAGTATATGTAGGGACAGAAAAGGGATTAGTTAAGATTAAAAATGGAGTGGTTAGCAATGAAGGGTTTGCGAAACAATTCAACACTTCTCAAACAATTATAGCATTAAGCGGGGAAAAAATAAATGGAATTTCTAATCTGTGGATTCTAACAAATAGCACAGTCGGATATCTATCAAACCAAAAATTTGTACCTGTCCGCAATAATCTAAATTTTAAATTTTATGAGAAGGTAAATTACTATTCTCTAATTCCACGATACGCTAATAGTATGCTTGTGTCTAATGATTTTGAGGTAAGATCGATTGATTTGAAAACCGGTAAACAGACAATATTAGATAAAGATTGCGGGTTAATAGACAACGGATGTAGCGAAATGTTTATTGATAGGGAGCAAATATTATGGTTAGCTTCTTATCGAGGGATTAGTAAGGTCTCGAGCTTCAGGTTTGAAAATATTACATCTAAGGATGGTTTGTTAGATGATGAAGTTTCCTCTATCATAGAACAAAGTCCGGGCAAGTTTATCCTGGGACATAACATAGGCATTAGCTTTTATAATGCGACTACTGGCGACATCAAAGTAGAGAAGTTTAAAGGTAGCTTTAGTGCCAACAGAGTGAATAATATGGTACGGGATTCTAAAAGAAATATTTGGGTAGCCGCTTATAACAATGGAATAGCAAAAATTGATTTGAACCACAAATTTACGTGGTATCCATGTAAATCATTGGGAGTTGATAAGGTAATAGCACTTGCAGTGGATTCGAATAAAAGATTATTGTTGACCGATGGAAGTGGTATCTTTGAATTAAAATCCGGTAAAGCTAAAAAGATAAATTTCAACAATACAAAAAATGCTATAATTCGAGGATTGTTTATTGCTAAAAACAATTCTCTATATGTAACTACCCAGACTGATGGAGTTTTCCTAATCAATGGTGCAAACATTACCAATATCAGATCAGATTCAAATAATTCGGCGAATAATGTATATGGGTTTTTTGAAGATACAGACGGCACAATTATGCTCGGTACTAATGATGGGCTGTTTAAAATAAAATACAATAAAATTGTCAAAGTTGATATTAAAAGCAAATATTTAAACAAATATATTTATTTTATCAATAAGGACAGATCGGAA
>CAZIIZ010000016.1:0-13989 GCA_964539225.1 uncultured Hyphomicrobiales bacterium
TACTAAATATACATCTGCATTATTTGTAGCTGTGTTAGCCTCAAATTTGATTGTAGAAGTACTTACGCAAGGATTAGGATAGATTGAGATATTTGACGCATTCACATTGTTTAAATCTTTCACATCATTAGTTCCAGCCAACCAAGACATCATATTGCCTAGTAATGTAGAACGAGTAGCAAGATTAGAAATTAAATCTAAACCAAATCCTACATAAATATTTCTATTTTTAGGTGTTTGAATTTTTACAGCTGCTACTGATTCTTCATCAGTTTTAGAAATACTGTATTTTAATATTGGAGTAGCAATTGCACTATTAACCACTTTTACCTGATCTAAATACATTGTATAATATGTGGAATTATCATTAATGTTAAAAGTCATGTCTTTTGAAATCGGGTCTTCGTTACCTAAAACGCCAATTGTGTAAATTTGATTTGTACTAGAATTGCCGGAAACATAAGGGTTAGCTTGAGTTAAACCATTAATTCCCCATGTATTTGTAAAGAAATCTTTAATGCTTTGTACTGGATTCAATTCAGCATAATTTCCACCAACAAAGAACAAATTAATTACGGAAGTCATTAATACCGGTTTCCCGGCATCAACTCTTGATTTTACATATTGAATCAATTCAGGACTTTCAGCAATAGTGCCTCTTGATCCGTACCCTTCAGGGACAATTAATGTTTTATAGTCATAGTTAGAATATGCAGTTATTGCAGCAGTTGAGTATGGGATAAATGCAGTAGTGCTTTTATAAGCATCTAAATTGTTTACTGCTTGATAGAATCCATTAACGTTATTATCACCAAAATGATATACTAAGTTTTCAAAACCATCTGTAAGAGCGAATATTGCAGCAGATTGACTCAAACCATCATATTCATTAGTACTTTTTACAGTTGATTTAACAGAAATGCTTGCTGTACCCGGAGTTCCGTTTGTTTGTACAGACAATGTAATATTTGCCTTTTGATTTACAGCAAGATTAACTGTGCTTTTATCAAGAGTTACAACCCAACCGGTAGGAATTGAAGATTCAGTTTCGTTAACAGCGATATCAGCGTCAACTGCAATTGTATTTTTATTTTCTACAGCGAATTGACTTGTAAATGTACTATTTTTTGCAACTGATAAAAATGTATTAGCAGTTGTTGTAGCAACACTATATCTAGGTTTTGGCATTTGCTTGCCAGCAGCCAATGAATTCATTATTTCATATTCAGTACCTGTTTTAGCAACAGTTCCAACTACCCATAATTTATCAATATTCTGAACGGCAAGATCAGCTAAACTGCGTGTAAATGTATGTTTATAAGTAGCACCTTTAACTGCTGTAGCAGGGAACTCACCATTTATGCCAAAAGCGTTGCCCAACATGTCCTTAACTACGTTATCATGTACATAGCCGGTAACAACATCGGGTAAAGAATAGAATGGATTATCTTGATAATCAGCATCACCGGACAAATAATTATGTTGATCCCAACCTTCGCCGGTACCAGTCAATCCATCTTCCATTATATAAAGATTGAATGCTAATTGCCCAGCATAATCTTCTTCCATTACAACAGTAACAGTAGCTGTTAAAGTATTTGCAACTTTATCTACTGTATATACTACAGAAGTAATATCGACAATAGAAGTTTCTGTAAATAAACTTGGAACTAAGTTAGTCCAGTATCCAGGATGTACAGCATATTTAGCAGCAGCTCCATTGATACTCATCTTCTTTCTATTAACAACTCCAGCCGGAACCGAAGTAATCGAAAACGTAGAAGCTAAAGTATTTTGGTAGGAAGTTTCCATTTTATCACCTGAATGCACTGCCACGGGGATAAATTTATCAGGATACGATTTGTACAAAGCATCCATTGCATGAATACCTACTGGACACCAACCACACCAAGCTCCGGTATGATCTTCAACTAATACTCTTTTTGTTGCAGCGTCAACTGGCGTAATAGAATAAGCCATAAGCACTATAAATAACGCAAATATGGTCATTAATCTTTTCATAAAAAATTCTCCATAAAATTTTAAAAAATTGTAAATATGTTTATTATAAATTTCAATTATATTTTAAACTACAAATTATGAAAAATATATAGAAAAAACAAGAAATATTTGTTTTCTGTTAAATTATCTACATTAAATCTTTAATAACCCATATTCCTAAGCATACCCTTATTATTTCTCCAATTCTCACGAACCTTCACAAATAACTCTAAATATACAGATTGCTGCAAATGCTCTTCGATTTCAGCTCTAGCCTTTTCGCCTATGTGCTTGATTTTTTCCCCGCCGGAGCCGACCAATATAATCTTTTGAGATTTTCGTTCCACTATAATATCAGCGGATATAAACCATTTTTTACTTTGCTTCTCTCGGAATTGAGTTATTGCTATCTCCGTAGAATACGGAATTTCCTGAGCAAAACATAAGAATATTTGTTCGCGGATAATTTCTGAAACGAAGAATCGCTCATTCTGAGTGCTTAATTCCTGAGGATCGAAATAGAATTCATTCTCAGGCATATACACAGATAAAGTAGCTATTAAATCAGAGATATGAGTCGCTTTCAGAGCAGACATAGGAATAATTTCCTTGAAGTATCCGAACTCAGCATATCTTTGAATAGTAGGCAATACCGTCTTTACATCATCAAATAAATCAATTTTATTCAACAGTGCAATAATAGGTTTGCCAGTTTGCTTCGCCATTTCTAAGAAAGCTATAGACTGTTCGTCTAAATCGTTTTTGAATTTCTTGGTATCGACTATGAATATCACGGCATCCGCACTTTCCAATGCAGCATTGACGTAATCCATCATTAATCGTTGCATTTCGTATTTCGGACTCAAAATGCCGGGAGTATCTAAAAACACAATTTGAGTAGTCTCGTCAGAATGAATACCGAGTACCTGCTTACGAGTTGTTTGCGGCTTAGGAGTAACGATAGATAACTTCGTACCGAGAATGGAATTCATCAGCGTTGATTTGCCGGCGTTGGGCTTACCAACGATGGCGATATATCCGGCTTTGGTATTACTCATTTTATACTTTATCTTCTGATTTAGCTGATTTATTAAATTTCTTGACCAAACCCATTGGAATTAATACGCAATAGCCGATAATTAATAATATCGGAGCTACTGTAATTGCCATTGAATTATTCCAAGTTCCTACCACTGTCGCAGCGTCTTCACTAATGCCTGTAGCCATCAATGCAAAACCGATTAAAATTACTG
This sequence comes from uncultured Hyphomicrobiales bacterium, assembly GCA_964539225.1. GTDB lineage: Bacteria > Bacteroidota > Ignavibacteria > Kapaibacteriales > UBA2268 > CALLXS01. The sequence continues at coordinate 3,255 of CAZIIZ010000016.1, forward strand.
CTAATCCTGCAAGCAAATAATAGAAGTTCATTCTGCCCAATGGGAATTGCCATTTTGCCGAATTCGAAACAGGAGCGGAATTTATTCTTTTCCCTATGTTGGATATATTGGAATTCTTTGCCATTGTTTTTACCTACTTATAAATTTTAAAATGCAAATTTAACTAATTATATTATTACAGCCAAATACTATTGAATATTAGTATATAACTATTCTGGATTAACTTTTCCAGTTGACAAAATATCAATAATTCTTTCCAAATCATCTATGGAATAGAATTCAATTTCTATCTTTCCGCTTTCGTTATTTTTCGGCTGAATTCTAATCTGAGTGCCGAAAATATGACGAAGCTTATTTTCATTATCTTCTAAAATCAAAGCAACTTCCTCGGGTACTGCGGATTTATCTCCCTTTATAGTTACTTTAGTTTTCTTGGGCAAAGCCGGAGAATCTAAATCAGAAGAAAATCTGCCTTCATCTATATCGCGGACAATTGCTTCGGTAGCACGTACAGATAAGCCTTTATCAATTACTTCTCTCCAAGCTAAAAGCATTTTCTGTGGACTTGGTAGTGCTACAATAGCTCGTGCATGTCCGGCAGAAATCTCACGATTACGCAAACTATCTTGAATACGTTCAGGCAATTTCAGCAAACGAAGTGCATTCGTAACTGTGCTTCTTTCTTTACCAACCTTCTGAGCAACTTCTTCTTGGGTTAGTCTGCATTCCTCGATCAATTGATGATAGCCGTGAGCAATTTCTATAGGATTTAAGTCGTGGCGTTGCACGTTCTCAATCAATGCCATAGCCATCATCTGCACGTCTTCAGTTACGTTGATAATATGAGCGGGAATTGTTTCTAATCCAGCAGCTATACTTGCTCGCAATCGACGTTCACCGGAAATCAGCTCATATCCATTAATCGAGGGACGGACTGTAATCGGTTGGATTACGCCGTGCTCTAGAATTGAATTCTTCAAATCCTCTAAAGCCTGTGGGTCGAACTCTTTACGGGGTTGATATGGATTATTAACGACTTCCGTTACTTTTATATAAGGAGTACTGAGCTGTTCGTTCGTACTTTGTTCGCCGTCAACGGGAGTAAATTTGAATCCTTTATCCGAGAATTCTACTGATGACGGAAGCAATGCTCCCAAACCTTTGCCGAGTCCTGTTTGAAATTTTTTTGACATTTTATCTATTCTAATTATCTTTATTTTTCTTTAATTCTTCTATTATTTTAAGAGCTTCAGCGAGTTCTTTATTTTTATCAGCCAATACTTTTTCTGTCTCTGCTAATTCTTTGTCTTTATCTGCTAAAACTTTTTCTGTCTCTGCTAATTCTTTGTCTTTATCTGCTAATACTTTTTCTGTCTCTGCTAATTCTTTGTCTTTATCTGCTAATACTTTTTCTGTCTCTGCTAATTCTTGTTCCGCTTTTTTTCTCTTTAATCGTGCGTCTTGTATCTCATCTTCTATCCAATATCGAGCTTCGATTTCGTTATCCAAAATTTTTCTCATTGCGGTACTTGCGGCTAAGTATTTTAATTCTTTAAGCATTAACTGAACTTCTTCATCTTCGATATTATCTTCATAAGCTTTCATCGTTTGGGAATCATTTAAGAAATGCTCTTGCTCGAAGATGCTTAATAATTTTTCTATACGAGTTCTATATTTCGGTTTTATTCTCGGAATCTGAACTATAAAACTGTCATGAGTCAATTTTTCAATAAATTCGCTTTTATCGAGAATCACCTCGTTCGTAATTAAATCAATGTATTGTCGCGACACTTTGATATATGGGCATTCTACTTCGCTTAACTTGAACCCAAGCAAATAAATTGAAATAATCGGCAAATATGTTTTGATTTTTTCGCCGTTAATCTCAACTTCATCTTGTTTCTTATATTGCTCGCCGATATACCGCCGGAAGCGACCAACTGTAGTTGCAGTCAAAGCTTTCTGAATTTCAATTATTACTTTTTTGTGTTCTCCGTCCGGCAATTTGATTGTCGCCACGAAATCCATCCGGAAAGTAGTCAATCCAATTACATCTTGATTTTGAACTCTTAATTTTTCTTTTAATTCCTCAATTTTTTCATCGCTGATATTACTATCTAATTCTTTCAATTCTTTGACGATAGAATACTCCTGAGGCATTACGCTCAGTTCGATAATTTCTTCATTGATTAATGTTTCTATAAAGTATTTAGCAATTCGTTTATCTTCCATCAATCTTTTGAAGACAGAATCAAATATCGGATTCGCAATTATTATATTCATAGTATATAATCCTTTTTGTCGAATACATCGTAAACTGATATTATTATTTTTTGTTCCTAGTAATCAATTCTTGAGCTAATTCTAAATAATTTTTCGCTCCAACGCTTAAAGCATCGTACAAAATCACAGGCTTGCCGAAGCTCGGTGCCTCAGAAATTCTAACGTTACGATTAATCAAAGTCGTAAATGCTTTATCGCCGAAATGCTTGCGGACTTCTTCCACTACTTGATTCGATAATCTCAATCGAGAATCGAACATCGTTAATAGCACGCCCTCGATGTCTAAATCCGGATTCAATCTATATCGAACGATAGAAATGGTATTAAGCAATTGTCCTAATCCTTCTAATGCGTAATACTCACACTGCACTGGAATCAATACAGAATCCGCAGCGGTTAGAGCATTCAATGTTAATAGTCCAAGCGATGGCGGGCAATCAATAATAATAAAATCGTATAAATCTTTTACTTTATTAATTGCATATTTCAGAACAGATTCGCGGTTTTCTGTGCTAACCATTTCGATTTCAGCACCCACCAAGTTAATATGCGAAGGCAATAACTTTAGATTTGGCATTTCAGTATCGACAACGGCATTTTTAATCTCTAATCCGTTCACTAATACTTCGTAAACGGTTTTATCCATTGCCTTAGTGTCCACGCCTACACCGCCGGAAGTATTTGCTTGCGGATCGATGTCTATCAGCAACACAGAATACTCCGCTGCGGCTAATGATGCCGATAAGTTTATGGAAGTTGTGGTTTTGCCCACGCCGCCTTTTTGATTAGCGATTGCTATTACTTTTCCCATATATTTGAATTCTGCTCTTTATGTTTTTAAAATTTATATTTTAGAGAATAATAGAAAAATGCCGAAAGCACTAATGAGTGATTTATTTCGCCATTTAATATTTTATTCTTCACTTGATCGAAGCTAAGTAAATGTATATCAATTACTTCGTTGTCGTCTAAATCCTGCTCAAACTGCTTTTGACAGTTAAACCAGACGTAAGAATGACAAGCGTTATTCATAAACGCAGGATTAGGCAAATTAGTGCCTAATAAAATTGGTTTTCCTTCGCCGACGAATCCTGTCTCTTCAATACATTCTCTTTCGGCAGCAATTTGGGACTCTTCATCCTTCTCTGCTAATCCAGCTGGCAGCTCTAAAGTTGTGCCGTCTAAGCCGTGGCGATATTGCTCGACGAAGATAATTTTATTGTCGGGAGTTATTGGAATTATATTTACCCACTCAGGCGAATTAAGATAATAGAACTCTCCGACTTTTCCGGTTTTCGGATGGATTCTGGCTGCTGCGTACATATCGAAAATTCTAAAACTTCCAAGAGGTTTTATGTCGCAGGTTTCCCAATTTTTAATCATCTTTATGTTGCTACATTAATTTATAACTATTTCAGTTTGCAAAATTAAGAAATATTATCCTTATAATAAAATACGAAATGAGAATACATTTTATATTTCATTTACAGCACAATTAAACGACTATTTATATTACTTTTCCAAAGATTTATAGAACAATATATCGCCGATTGAATCTTCCAATTCTCCCTCGAAATATGTGTTTCGGATATTTTGTTCTAATTCATCTAATACTTCTTGCTCACTTCTATCCTTAAAATAAATGAATTTAGCTTTATCTTTATTTTTGAACACCCAAGCATTGATTATTTTCAAATCGTTTATATCTTTTTTAGTATAATTTGAGATATTAACAGCTTCGCCACTATAGAATAGATTATTAATATCCTCAAAAATATTATCTAATTTCGCTTTCCTGCCTATGGTATATTGCTTTTCTAATTTACCGGAACGGATCAAGAATACTTGCAAAATTTTATCTCTATCAGACACAGGAAAAGTCATCGCAAAATTATCAGAATTAACAGACACCGGCGTATCCATTTGCTTCTCGAATATTTTTTTCAATTCTCGTATTTGCACTTTCAAAGCTCCGGCTTTCTCGAATTCTAATTGCTCGGAGAACTGGTGCATTTTTGCTTCCATTTGCTTAATAATTCCGTCGTTACAACCGCTCAAGTAATACTTAGCTTTCTCCACATCTTTCAAATATTCTTCGGGAGCTATTAACTTCGCACACGGAGCTCCACATCGTTCAATGTGGAAATAGAAGCAAGGTCGCTTTTTGTCATTAGGTTTCAATTCGCCTTCGCATTTACGCACCTTGAATTGCTTCGATATATTCTCAATCAATACTTCCGCTAAATATCGTGAACGGAATGGTCCGAAATATTCCGCTTCGTCATCTTCGATTTGATTCGCAATTTCGATCTTTGGATAGTCCTCAGCGACAGTTAAGCGAATAAATGGATAAGTACGCAAATCTTTCTCTAAAGTGTTGTAGTAAGGCATTATAGCCTTAATTTCACGTGATTCTTTGATCAGAGCCGCCAACTCCGAATCAGTACATTCCCAATCTAAATAATGTGACTTCTTTAGCATCGCTGAAATCTTCCGAGATGTTACATTCCCAAATTGGAAATAACTTTTTACTCTTTCTTTTAAGCACTTTGCTTTGCCGACGTAATGCACATTTCCTGATTTATCTTTGAAATAATATACTCCGGGATCTTCCGGTATATCGTCTAATCTTTCTTGCAATCTTTTCTGAGCTGCGGACGGCGGAATAAAGTTCTTGATTTGTTTATTTTGCAATTCAAGCAATTCTTCAAGGGATTGCACTCCATGTTCGTCTTCAGCAATATCCATCAGCTCGCATAAGATTTTTGAGGTTGCATCCGCATCGCCCAAAGCTCTATGACGATTCAGTATTTTAATCCCAAAATAATCTGCAAGCGAACCTACATTTTTTTTAATATCTTTTCTGAGTAATCTGCGTGCCAATTTGAGCGTACATAATTTATGAGTAGGGGGGAAGTCCATTTCAATTTTCGCAAAAGCACCTTTAACGAATGAATAATCGAAAGCTAAATTATGTGCGACAAAAACCGTATCTTTATTTAGTAAAATATCACGTACTACCGAAAGCACAAGCTCTGATTCGGGAGCATTGTAAACCATTTCGTTAGTTATTCCGGTCATTTTGGAGATAAACGGTGGTATAAATTGGTGCGGATTAATTAGTGAATCGTATCTGTCCACAGCCGCTCCGCCCACTGTTGTAACACAAGCAATATCTATTAGACTATTCCCAACCGGATTAGAACCAGTAGTCTCTACGTCAATAACTATGAATTTAGCATCCCAAATCGAAAGCATTTCTATTATACTCTTTATTTTATATTAATTTAACTCTTCAAAAATACGAAAAAATAGGCAGAATATTTAATTAATTGATATAATTTCTGTGTAATTGAATAGTCTATACGAATTGAAATTAGATTTATTTATTTGGCACATTAATTGTAAACATTACTTATATTTGTATAACTATTTTAGCGAGTATATACTTATGAGTCCTAAATATCCCAATATTAGCGACGATGATGCCTTTAAACCAAAAGATTTCTACAAAGAGTTAGCGGAGTATGGACTTTTAGATGAATTTGTTAAAGAACGCATGACTGATCGTTTCGAGTCGAGCAACGATTTTAAAAAAGAAGTTGTAGCGGCATTAGTGAATTATTCTTCCGAACAAGTACCATCAGTGGATTTAATATATTTGCATAAACTTAAAGAGTATTTAGATAAATTTATCGAAAGTAGTAAAAAATGCCATACTCGAATGCCATAAGCCCCGAATTAGATGATTTATTTAGTACGATTGAGCGTCAAACCGAACAATATGCTAATGCTTTCGAAAAGCTTGATTCTGAAATTAATAAGTTTGAAAATAATATTCAAACTTTAGAACAATTTAAAGCTTTCTTTTCAAATGAATTCACAAGTCTCGCAGCAGAAACGAAAGTCAATATTCACACTTCACTCTCTGAGTTAGATGAAAAATTGCATAAAGTTTTGAACCTTCATTCTCAATTTGAACAGATCGTCTCATTCAGAGAATCTTTGATACTGCTGCATAATCAATTGCGTACTCTAATTAACGCAACTTCTACTAATTTGACTGAATTTAAGACAAGGTCAGACTTCGAACTTACTTCTACACTTAATTCTATTAGATTTAGAATTAATAAAGAAATTGAAGCACTTTCAACTAAATATGAATCAAAAATTGATTTTAAATTGAAGCGTTTAGAAACCCAATTATTGACTTATGATCAAAAAATTGCAAATGTAATTGACTATCAAAATCGCGAACTTAAAGAAGTAAGAGATGATTTGGACAGTATGCGTGGTAAAGTTCATGGTCTATTCAAAGATAAAGAGCCTGACGAACTAAATCGCAAGAATAAAGCCAATAGTCAAATTACCATCTTACAAGATATGTTCGACGAAAAATTTGATTATTTAAAGAAGCAATTGAAGCAAGTAAACGATATAGCGAACGATGACTCGCAGCATCACAAGGCTATTGATAAATTGAACACAGAAATATCTGCAATTATGGGAGCATTAAACGAGATTAGAAGCTTAAATAAAGAAAACACCCAAAAGCAAAAAAGCAATCAAGTGTTTTCTATTATCGCATTAGTTTTGGGATTGATAGCAGTTGCTTTGGCATTAATTAAATAAATAAATCTAATTTAAGACCGTTGCAAAAGTCAATTTTAGAATATTCCAACAACTGAATTAGAAATACATCTCAATTTTGTAATATCCGTATATCAATGTGATTACGAGAGTTATAGATTCCTGCATCCACTCGAAGACTCGTTCCGCAGGAATGACAACGACACGGTTACTAAGTTTTGCAACGATCCTAATTTGTATATTCAATTCTATCTTTTGTCCCAGCAGAAGCGAATCCTTTTAATCGCAGTATGCACGAATCGCATTCGCCGCATGCTTTCTCATCGTTCTTATAACAGCTCCAGGTATATTCCAATGGAACATTGATTTCAATTGCCTTGCTTACAATCTCAGATTTCGAATAATTTATTATCGGAGTTTTAATAGTAATTTGAGTTTCAGGTTTAGTTCCGAAGTTGATTACTTTTTGGAACGCATCAAAAAATTCTTCTCGGCAATCAGGATAGCCGCTAAAATCTACCTGAGTAGCTCCTATAAATAATGCTTTTGCCCCGACAACCTCAGCCCAACTAACAGCGATAGCCAAAATATTCGCATTGCGAAATGGCACATAAGAATTCGGAATTTCTGCACTAACTTCATCGCTACCTTTCGGCACTTCAATATTGGAATCGGTTAGGCTCGAACCGCCAATTGCAGATAAATGATTTACATCGACAATTAATCTATGTTTTACATTGTAATAATCACATAATTTATTATAACATTCTAATTCTTTCGATTGAGTTCGCTGCCCATAATTCAAATGCAGTGCTGCTAATTCGTAGCCTTCGGTATTTGCAATACCTAAACACAATGCTGAATCCATTCCGCCACTCAGTAATACGACCGCTAATTCTTTCATAAATACTTTTTATAGTTTTTAAAACAGACTGAATAAACGATATATATTGATAAATATTGAATTGCGATATTTCTTTAATTCAATTCTCGTGCTGTTTTGGCATAAATAGCACATATGCAAACTATTAAAACTTGAATATTTGAATCTAGCGAACCATAAATTTTTGTATAGAATTCGCTTTAAAGCAAAATTGTTTTCAGTACCTTAGTATAGTAATTTATTCCATCGAAGCAACGAATACTTATCAGTACAAATCCTTTATAATCTGTATCAAACAAGATTCTGTTTTCTCCGGTAATTACCGCATTATTTGCTGTAAACAACTGCCGTCCTAATAAATCAGTTATACGAATACTAATATTTCCTTCATTAGTCGATTGAATTGATAAATATTGAGAATTTACATCTGTACTGCTTTCTAATCTTACTTCAAATGAATTATTCGGCTCTACTCCAAGCTCTTCAGATGTAGCTTTACTAATCTTGGAATACTCCGACCAATTCAAATTAATGTCTCGGAATCTCAATTTGCAATAATAATTTGTATTAGTTACCAAATTATCGAAAATTTCTAATTCATTTAATTTGACATTAGCATTTAAATTTATTGGAGTATAATCAGGGCTGCCACTGTCATTATAAATATCTTCTTTGCAAATAATTGTGTCCATACAATCAATCGAAACATTTTCATCCTTAGAAATTAATACTTGAACGCAGTTTACAGAATCATAATTAATTGGAAAATTAGATTTAAGCACAAGTTGCCTTTGGTCATTGATCAACGTAGTATGAATGCTTGGAGCCGACCTTTTAGTATTATTAATCTTATAGCTAAATGTATCGACTAAGACATTATCTAATGGCTTATCAGGAGTACCCAACGAATAAGTATAGGCTTTGAAACTCGAATCTTGCAAATCGACATCTAATAGAATCCAATGATGAATTGATAAAGATTTTTGAATCATTTTATAATCTGTCTGATTCTGATATTCTCCCCATTTATCGAGAGTACCAGCTCCGCCACCCGATGTTACTACGTAAGTATTGCCTGAATCTAACAAAGTGCCACGTTCGTAGCAATGCGAATGACCATTAGCCTTTAAAACCGATTTCTTAAACGACTGAAGCAATGGATGAATTTCCGAACTAACCCAATTGCTATTTCCGTCGGGCCAAATTTCGCTGAATCCGGGATAGTGCATAAACGAGAATATAAACATTGTTTTATCATTATGCTCTTCAATGGCTGCTTTGCTTTTGAACCAATTTAATTGAGCATCGCCAGCGATAACTGAGTTAAGCGAGAATATTGAGATTGGACCGTAATTGAATTTGTAGTATTTTTTGTTGGCTTGTTCTCCATATTGGTCATTTTTCATATAGTTATAATAAAATTGCGATTCAAGTTCGTGATTGCCCACAGTTGCCATTATAGGAATATTTCGGGACAATTTAGAGAATGGTTTAAAATATTCGGTTTCGTAAGATTCTAAATCATTTCCATTGCCTACTATATCTCCGAGGTGAAATATTAATTTCACATATTTATAATATTCGTCTCCGTATAACTCACGAAGTTTGGACACAATAGCTGATGTTGTGTTTTCACAAATAGACGCATTGGTCTGCGAATCTCCAATTAGAACCATTCGCAAGTGTTCAGATTTGTCCTCAATTGATGGGTATGAATAAAATGAACAAGTATCAGAATTTATTCCATTTGTATAACAACAATAAGAGTATTTAGTATTTGCTTCAAGTCCGGTCAGTTTAGCAGAATACCAATAAGTGGTGCTATCCTGACCAATAATATCAGGAATTGCAATTTGTTTTTCGCTACTATTTGCTTTACCATATTCTACTTTAGCGATAAGTGCTTTATTATAATACCAGCACACATTCACCGAGCTATCAGTAGGTGTTTGCAAATATGGTAGTATAGCAGTGTATTTGATATGCTCAAATTTGCCAAGTGAACTGACTTCGCCTTGAGATAGTGCCTTATCGAATAATTGAATTTGAGAAATATCAATGTCGGAATCCTCACCATCGTCGTCTGCGAAGAATAGGACTGTATCTTTATTAAGCGAATATCTCCCGTCTAATTCTTGAGTTGTTCCTGCGAGAATTAATTCTTCGTCTAAGTAATAATTAAACAGCTCTCCATTTTTGACTGTAATTACCAATCTATACCAATTATTGGGTTTAACAGCTTTAGTTGAATATCCCGTAGCAGCTACTCCTATTGTCATATTCGGGCTAATAAATACTTCTCCATCATTCTCATTGGAATTATTCGTCTGATAGAAACAATACCATTGCCCAGCATTCTCAATTTTGAAATCAAAGAGTATGGAATATTCATTGACTAAATTATTAGTGTTACTTTGTAACTGATGGAGGCATTTATAGTAGGAACCTTTGGGCATTGTAATATAGTTTTTACCTAATTCATTAGAATAATTAACTGTTCTTGAGCCTTTTATTATCAAATCTTTGCCAATAGCGGCTTTCTCAGGTATTTCAGTATTTGAGAAATTCCATTTCCCGACTGGATTTGCCGAAAACAGAGGGCTATTAAGCATGGTTAATAGAAGAATTAGGTATAATGGTTTCATTTCATCTGTCCAATTTTAAATTATGCAAATTGGAAATAATTACGCACAATACCAAAACATTATTTTCATTTCGTAGATTATTTTCCATTATGGGTTGAATTTATAACATTTAGTAACTTACAATATTGAATCATTTATTATTTCAGAAATATTATTATTATTCCGAGATGTGTTTTCTATTATTTGTCCTATCCAATTGCTTATTTCATACTCATATTCAAGTACGATGTCTAATTTTTACATTCAATTATCATATATAAAAATCCCTTCCGCCCTTGACATAACAGTCAAATTGGACAGAAGGGATTGTAAGTAAATAACCGACTAATATTTA